>NZ_JAAHHZ010000270.1:0-6408 GCF_010672005.1 Moorena sp. SIO4A5
CATCCCCCCCTTTGCCCCAAGAGACGAAACCTTAGATAGTTGAGCCTTATTACAAAAGACTTGAACCTTTTACCCATAACCTACTAACTATAAAGGCTCAACTATCTTACGGTAACTTCAAAGCACTGTGCTGGTGGGCACGTACAATTGTTGAGTCAATCATTGCATATTCATTGTCTGCATCCTTAGCTAGCTCCTCAAATATCTTTTGCCACACCCCACCCCTTGCCCACCGACAGCAAACGGGTATGAACTATCTCGTTGATCCCCAAATCGTTCAGGTAAGTCCCGCCAGGGAATACCGGCTCGATAGCGATACAGCACTGCTTCGACAAATAATCGGTTATCTTTCGCCGTCACTCCAACTGTCTCTTTTCGCCCTGGTAGTAAGTCTTTGATTCGTTCCCACTGGTCATCCCGCAAGGCTCACGCGACGTGTCATGATACCACTCCTCCATGTTAATCAATTCTCCCTCAGCTACTGATTTTATATTGGATTGATACCTATTTGATGACACGCCCTAGGAGTTGCAGGTTATATAAGAATTGGATTGGCTTGTATTATCCTTTTTTTATCTGAATTATCGATTATTTTACCGATCAATTGATACCGTAAGCAGCTATATAGCAGAAGTCAGAAGTCAGAAGTCAGAAGTCAGAAGTCAGAAGTCAAACTCTTGCGCTTACTTAGGTTTGAGACTTTTGTGATGTCCGCGCCTGCCCTGGGGACTGCTATAGCTAAAAAAACTATGGTGAAGTAACAATGCTTACTGCTGTAAATCATATACTGATGATTTTGTCAAATTCTATAAATTTCCACGCTTACCCCACACCCAGTCTTAACCGACAAGCTTGATGCGTAAGTCCTGAAATTAACCAATTGCGGTTGTTCGATAAAATTTGAATTAAATCGTCAATTTAAGCTGAAAAACTCAATTTGAGTGGAAAATAGGAATATAGAGCAGGATTAGCGAAGAGCAACGTGAAATATTTCTTTTTATCGGAAGGCTGGATAGTCGGGCGCGTTTGGGAGTTTGGAGGTCTTTGGAACGAAAACGCTTGGCGACGGCTGCCAGAAATTAAGCAAATGAACCTTTCTATCCTAGAGCAAGGAGAAAAATTGTGGCTCTATCAGGTTGAAGACCTTGTGGTTATGGTTGAAGTCAAACCCATGCCTAACACCTCACCCGAGTCAGCAAAAACTATTGGTCAAGTTGTCCTAAAACGCTTGATCACTGCTGAGCAAGTTCTTGAGCGCTTAGCGATGACACATACTGAAATCATGGTAGGGGGCAAAGGTTAACTGATACAGGGAAAAGGCATCAGGGGACAAGGAAGAAGAGGGAGAAGAGGGTAAGGATAAGGAAGATGAAGAAGTTATACTTTTGATTGCGAATTGTTATCAACGGGCTTAGCTAGGGTGACCAGTTAATCAAAAAACCCTACCCGTAGGATTGGAGCCTAATACCGAGTTGCATATCAATAGCCCTTTGAGCCCCAGCTTTCCCCAACTCCGGACTCTGCCCCCTCTTCCCCCTCTGCTCTTAAGTGCTGTAAGTGATATGGTTTGAAATCAACTGGGCATAAGTTCTATCCTTGTGCCTTTTTCCATATACATTTTTCATGTTGATTTGTGTCCGACTATTGCTAATCAGTAAAGAGGCTACCGGACTGAATTTGACAATTTTTAGGTTTTAGAAGCTATATTGCTTAAATTTAGGCAAATAAAAGGGAAATTTGCGCAATATAGCTGGTTAAGCGCTTCCGACCCTAAGCTGAGAACATGACCGTTCGCTTGCAATCGGCTCTAACAATAGTTACACTTCTTTAAACAAACTTTAGTTTCATACATACTTTGTCCTACCTAAGTTGCCAATGGCGATATCTAGGGGGGCTACCAAAGTAGCGATACAGTTAGGTTCACACCTAACCAAGGTCGGTCGGAGAGTGTTAAAGCTCTCCAAACAGTGTCAAATTTGAGAAATCATACCGTAAGCGTTGTCAGATCAGGTTTTTAACCCCTCGAACAACGTGACTCTTAGAATCCTCTGTGTTTCAAGCGGGGGAGACTTCAAGGGGATTTCTAACATATTGATCAAAAGAAACGTCGAAGTAAAAACTCTATATTAGGAGGAGCGTAGTCAATGGGACTACCCTGGTACCGAGTACACACGGTCGTCCTGAATGATCCAGGACGTCTGCTAGCTGTGCACTTGATGCATACAGCCCTGGTGGCAGGC
This sequence comes from Moorena sp. SIO4A5, assembly GCF_010672005.1. Classification (NCBI taxonomy): domain Bacteria; kingdom Bacillati; phylum Cyanobacteriota; class Cyanophyceae; order Coleofasciculales; family Coleofasciculaceae; genus Moorena; species Moorena sp. SIO4A5. The sequence continues at coordinate 2,241 of NZ_JAAHHZ010000270.1, forward strand.
TGGGCTGGTTCAATGGCCCTGTACGAATTGGCAATTTTTGATCCGAGTGACCCGGTCCTTAACCCTATGTGGCGTCAGGGGATGTTCGTCATGCCCTTTATGGCTCGTCTAGGGGTTACTGAGTCCTGGGGGGGCTGGAGTATCACTGGTGAAACTGTAACCAATGCGGGCTTATGGTCTTTTGAAGGTGTCGCTGCAACTCATATTATCCTTTCTGGTTTATTGTTCCTGGCTGCAGTATGGCACTGGGTTTACTGGGATTTAGATGTGTTCAGAGACCCACGGAGTGGCGACCCAGCTCTCGATTTGCCAAAAATTTTTGGCATTCACCTGTTCTTATCTGGTTTACTCTGCTTTGGCTTTGGTGCCTTTCACTTGACTGGGCTTTGGGGTCCTGGGATGTGGGTATCTGATGCCTATGGTCTCACTGGTAGTCTTCAACCCATCGCACCAGAATGGGGACCAGCAGGCTTTAACCCCTATAACCCTGGAGGTATTGTCGCTCACCATATCGCTGCTGGTGTTGTTGGGGTTATTGCTGGTTTATTCCACTTAACAGTACGACCACCAGAGCGCTTGTTTAAAGCTCTACGGATGGGGAATATCGAAACGGTACTCTCCAGCAGTATCGCGGCTGTGTTTTTTGCTGCATTTGTAGTAGCAGGCACCATGTGGTACGGCAGTGCTGCCACCCCAATTGAACTGTTTGGTCCAACCCGCTATCAGTGGGATCAGGGGTATTTCCAACAGGAAATTAACCAACGGGTACAAGCTGAATTGGCTGATGGTGCTAGCTTGTCAGAAGCTTGGTCATCGATTCCAGAGAAGCTGGCATTCTATGACTATATAGGCAACTCCCCTGCCAAAGGTGGTTTGTTCCGTACAGGTCCGATGGACAAAGGGGATGGCATTGCTGAAGGTTGGCTAGGTCATGCGGTGTTCACAGACAGTGAAGGTCGGGAGCTGACCGTTCGTCGGATGCCGAACTTCTTTGAAACCTTCCCTATCATTTTGACCGATGCTAATGGTGTAGTTCGTGCGGACATACCTTTCCGACGGGCTGAATCTAGGTATAGTTTCGAGCAAGCTGGTGTCACTGCTAGCTTCTACGGTGGAGTTCTTGATGGTCAAACCTTTACTGACCCATTCGATGTGAAGCAATACGCTCGTACTGCTCAGCTGGGTGAGGGCTTCCAATTTGACCGTGAAACCCTAAACTCTGATGGTGTGTTCCGCACTAGTACCCGGGGTTGGTTCACCTTTGGTCATGCTGTCTTTGCACTGTTGTTCTTCTTTGGGCACATCTGGCACGGCTCACGCACCCTCTATCGGGATGTGTTTGCTGGTGTCGATCCTGACCTAGAGGAAGAGCAAGTCGAGTGGGGCTTCTTCCAGAAGCTTGGTGATAAGAGTACCCGTAGGACAGAGCCTATCTAGAGGTTAAATCTCTAATATCACAGTTTGACTCAAAAGCAAAAGGCAGAAGAAAAGAAATTTTTCTTTTGCCTTTTTGCTATTTCTGTGGTCCATGCAAGGTAGACTGGTAAGTGAGGAGATAACCAGGAATTATAGCTATGGAATCAGTTGCTTATATCTTAATCTTGACCTTAGCCTTAGGCACCCTATTTTTTGCCATTGCTTTTCGGGAACCACCTAAGATTGGTAAGTAGTTTACCTCTATTTATCAGATCGAAATTCAACAGTTCTGTGGATGCTCTGAGCCGCAATAGCCTGTCATGAGCCTATAGGATATAGGTAAGTGGACAGGTATATATCGGCTCATCTTCCATCTAATTGTTAGACTTGTTATTTTGAAAGTATCGACTCTTAGGGCGTTCCAACTATCTGCCGCCAATCAGTCCACTCAGCAAGAAAACAAAATTATCTTATGCGATGCCCCTCTTGTCACCACACCGAGAGCCGCGTTCTTGAGTCTCGTTCTACTGAGGCAGGAAAAAGTGTGAGGCGACGCCGGGAGTGTTTGGGATGCAAACATCGCTTCACGACATATGAGCGGATCGAATTTGTGCCAATAACTGTGATCAAGCGGGATGGCAAGCGGGAATCATTTGACCGTTCCAAGTTGTTACGAGGAATTATACGTGCTTGTGAAAAAACAGGCATTCTCCAAAAACGCCTAGAAGCATTGGTTGATGAGATTGAAGCAGAATTGCAACAGCGATTTGGTCGGGAAGTCATCAGTCACGAAATTGGTGAGTTAGTCTTGCGCTACCTACGTTCGGAGAGTGAAGTGGCTTATGTACGCTTTGCTTCGGTCTATGGAAAATTTCAAGGGATTAGAGATTTTGTCACTACCCTAGAGGATCTCCAACAGGAAGATTTACCAATGGAAATCCCCCAGGTTCCGCCAACCCCCTCAGATCATGTAGAAGAAATAAAGACATCGACTTCGGTGTAATTGATCAGATGTTTGTTCATGGTTGACGGTTGATGGTTGACTCTCAAACCTACAAGGTCAACTAGTGGTCTCGTGTCCAGTTGTATGGTTACCATTTGTAGAGATGTTCCAGGCAAGGTCTCTACAGGAGGAAGGATTAAGAAACAAACCAGCGTGAGGTTTTGAAACCCGATCTAGGCAAGAGCAGGTTACCGATGCTACCGGACTTAATATGAGTTTCTTACAGCTAAAGCGGGATTTGAGGGAGCTAGACTAGAAAGTGAAAGAAATTTCAACTCAAGGGCGTGAATTATATTGAAGCCTAACTAGGTTTACCCAGGAGTTGAGTCAAGGCAAGACCAAAGAGCAAACAGCCATGAAGAAACGTTTCTGGATGAGAGCATGGATGGCTAATGCAGAGGTAAACACCTCTCCACAGCCGCTGGCAAATCCTGAGGTTAGATTACAGCAACCCCAGGAAAACCGCAAGTTAGTCAAATTCTGGCGTATTGCTGCCAGTTTGCTCCTTTGGCAAGGGGTGATACTGGGTACCCCAGCCCAAGCACAGCTTAAAGAAGAGAAATCTCTAACCTATAGTGAGCTATTAAAGAAAGTTAAAAATAGGGAAGTCGCTAAAATAGAAATTGATGAAGCCACTAAGATTGCTAAAGTTAGTCTAAACGAGGCCAAGGAGAATGAACCTCCTCAACGAGTTGCTTTGTTCGATCAAAACTCCTTGCTACTCAAGGAACTCCGTCAACAGAATGTTCCCACTGAAATTAGGCGCTCTCCGGATAACTTAGCCGCTTTAGGTCTAATTGCCAACTTATTTTGGCTTCTGTTGTTACTAGCAGGCTTTATCATGATCGTGCGACGCTCTGCGAGTAATTCTGGTCAAGCCTTAAACTTTGGCAAATCCCGAGCACGGTTTCAGATGGAAGCCAAAACCGGGGTTCTGTTTGATGATGTAGCAGGTATTCAAGAAGCTAAAGAGGAATTGCAAGAAGTCGTCACATTCCTCAAACAACCAGAACGCTTTACTGCTGTTGGAGCACGCATCCCGAAAGGTGTGCTGCTAGTGGGTCCTCCAGGAACTGGTAAAACTCTGTTAGCCAAAGCGATCGCTGGTGAAGCAGGAGTTCCCTTCTTTAGCATCTCTGGTTCCGAATTCGTGGAAATGTTTGTGGGTGTTGGTGCCTCCCGTGTCCGAGACTTGTTCAGAAAAGCCAAAGAAAATGCCCCTTGCTTGGTCTTCATTGATGAAATTGATGCGGTAGGACGGCAACGGGGAGCAGGGATTGGCGGTGGAAACGATGAGCGGGAGCAAACCCTTAACCAATTGCTCACGGAAATGGATGGGTTTGAAGGGAACACAGGTATTATTATTATTGCTGCCACTAATCGCCCAGATGTGCTGGATGCTGCACTATTACGTCCTGGACGCTTTGACAGACAAGTCATTGTGGATTACCCTGACTACAAAGGCAGGAATAACATTCTGGAAGTCCACGCTCGCAACAAAAAGATTGACCCTGAGGTTTGTCTAGAAACTGTTGCTAAGCGTACCCCTGGGTTTACTGGTGCTGACTTAGCCAACCTACTCAACGAAGCGGCAATCCTGACTGCTCGCCGCCGCAAAGATGCTATCACTATGCTCGAGATCAATGATGCTATTGACCGGGTGGTGGCTGGGATGGAAGGCACTCCTCTAGTGGACAGCAAGAATAAGCGATTAATTGCCTACCATGAAGTAGGACATGCTGTAATTTC
>NZ_JAAHHZ010000271.1:0-6225 GCF_010672005.1 Moorena sp. SIO4A5
GTAAAACTCGGTGAAATTTAGAGTCATCCGGTGTGGGGTTTGGGGTGTGGGGTGTCAGATCATCAAGGGTTCAATACTGTTTATGTATCATAACTAATGCTGCGAGTTTTAATTTCTTTTTTGGTATAATAATAGGTTATTTTTGTCTATAGTAATCCATGGCACTAAGGGTAGGCTAGCTTAGGCAAATGCGATCGCATCAGCCTGTGAGCCTGGTGATTGAGCCTGTGAGCCTGATCAGCCAAGGTGATCCCACTAGCTTAATGAATTGGAGGATAAAATTTATGGCAAGCCTTAATCTCAAAGAAGAAGCACGTAGATTAATCGATAAATTACCAGAAGATTTTAGCTGGGCAGACCTAATACAGGAAATTCACCTCCGCCAAGATGTTAAAACTCAACCGGCTGACAGCACAGAAGCTCGAAAGATACCTGTAGTAACAGCTATCTTCGATGGTGAGGTTTTACGCTTAGACAGAACTGTTAATCTCGAACCGGGCAAGCGCTATGCTATTGCTATTGAGACAGAAGTGAAAACAGTTACTAGCCAAAATGCCTGGGATGTGTTAGAAGAATTTGCTGGAACAGTTGAAGCGCCATCAGACTGGGCTATGGAACATGACCATTATTTGTATGGTACGCCTAAGTCTAATCTTGAGGATGAGTTATGATTGGGGAGCGGTTGTTCTTGGACACGGCTTTTATCCAAGCTTTGTTAAATAAACGAGACCAATACCATCACAAAGCACTGGAATTACTGCCTAGACTAAAAAATGCTAAGGAGGTATGGGTTACTGAAGCTGTGCTAACAGAAGTTGGTAATGCTTTGAGTGCGGTTAATCGCGTGATAGCAGTTCAGTTTATTCAACAGTGTTACGAGACAGAAAATATGTATGTTGTTAGTGTAGATACACCACTTTTACAACGTGCCTTGCAACTATATGACGCTGGCCTTTTGGCCTTTCGGCCACGCTACGCGAACGGCCACGCTACGCGAACGTTCCGATAAAAGTTGGGGTCTAACTGACTGTATTTCCTTTGCTGTTATGAAAGAACAAGGTTTAACAGATGCTTTAACTACGGATAAGCACTTTGTCCAAGCTGGTTATCGAGCTTTGATGCTTGATAAGTAAAAAACTAATTATCAGGGAACAGAACCGATAGTAGGTAGTAGGTAATTTAGCAGGATAGTATTTGCTCATATCGCCAACCTCGGCCTTTCGGCTAAGCTAAGCGAACAACATTCTTAATTCTTAATTCTACATTTTACCTTCTACATTCTTAATTATTAATTCTGCATTCTACATTCTTAATTATTAATTCTACATTGACTCTTCAAGCAAGCAATCACAAAACGCTTTCAGTTCCGGATTAACAGAACTATTCCTGAAATAACTACTTAGCCAAGCACAACCCCTAGCTAAGAGTCCATCCAAGGTGTCCACCCGCCACAGCTTGATGGTATCCCCGTCTATGGTAGCCAGTTGCGTCCCATCTGGGTTGAAAACCATGGGATTCCCCTCGAATTGAGCAATTTCACGACCCCTTAAATCCCACAGGCGCACGGTACGGTCATCTCCAGCACTAGCGAGCAGCTGACCATCCGGGCTAAATGCCACCTGGCTAACCTTACCCTGATGCCCCTTCAATTCCTGGACTTGCCCAGTGTTGACATCCCACAACCTCACGATTCCGTAATCTCCAGCGCTAGCCAGCAGCTGACCATCCCGGCTAAATGCCACCTGGCTAACCTTACCCTGATGCCCCTTCAATTCCTGGACTTGCCCAGTGTTGACATCCCACAACCTCACCATTCCGTAATCTCCAGCGCTAGCGAGCAGCTGACCATCCCGGCTAAATTCCAATTGCCAAACCAAACCTTCATGCCCCTTCAATTCCTGGACTTGCCCAGTATTGAGGACCCACAATCTTACGATTCTGTCCTCTCCAGCGCTAGCCAGCAGCTGACCATCCTGGCTAAATTCCACCTGCTTAACCCAACCCCGATGCCCCTTCAATTCTTGAACTTGCCTAGTGTTGAGATCCCACAATCTCACCATTCCGTCCTCTCCAGCAGTAGCGAGCAGCTGACCATCCCGGCTCCATTCCACCTGGTCAACCCAACCCTGATGCCCCTTCAATTCTTGGACTTGTCCAGTGTTGACATCCCACAACCTCACGATTCCGTCAACTCCAGCAGTAGCGAGCAGCTGACCATCCCGGCTAAATTCCACCTGCTTAACCCAACCCTGATGCCCCTTCAATGCTTGGACTTGTCCAGTGTTGACATCCCACAACCTCACGATTCCGTCAACTCCAGCAGTAGCGAGCAGCTGATCATCCTGGCTAAATTGCATCTGCCAAACCAAACCTTTATGCCCTTTCAATTCTTGGACTTGCCCAGTGTTGACATCCCACAACCTCACGATTCCATCCTTTCCAGCGCTAGCCAGCAGCTGACCATCCCCGCTAAATTTCATCTGGTAAACTTTACCCTGATGCTGCCCAAGTCTAGGCTCCTGAATGTGGTCAAGAATCATTTGTAAAGCGAGTATTGGAGTAGCAGCAGGATAGTCTTTCAAGGGAGTATTTTTGGTGACCATTGCTTTCAATGCTTTCCCGGTCTCCATAGCTGCTACTAAGGCATCAAACGGGCTAGAGTTAAATTGATGAAGATGTGTAACTCCTGCTCGTTCTAGTTTTAGTCCTTCTTGCTGCCCTTGCTCTAAAATTCTATTTTCTTCCTCAACCTTTACCAAATATGTTTTTATATCACTCTCATATCTATTATCAATTGGTTCTACTAAATAATCATGAACCAAATGATAGCAGTATTCGGTTACTCCTTGACTCTTAAACACTAAACCAGAGCCCACTAAAATTTCTAAAATCAGGGTGAGCTGCTCTGGGGGTAAGCTTAACCCAGTAGCTAATTCAGTTTCCGTTATTAACGGTCTCAGCTGCTTATCATCGGTCAATAGAGACAACAATTTCCAGGTAGTTTCTCGGTGCTGTGGTCCACAATCGGTAACCACAGCCTCCAGATAACGATCTACTAGTTTGGCCTTATCGCCCCGTTGTTGATACCTCTCCAAGGTCACAATTCCCTCGGTTTCTAATTGGGCTCCCACCATCTGCAACTCAATCGGACGCACTTCTCCCGTTTCTGCTGCTAAATCTTCCACTAATTGATCAATTAGCTGTGGTTCTAAGGAAAACTTAGCCTGCTCCGTTAACCGTTTAATCACCGCTTTTGCCTGGGGCTGATCAAAATTACCTAAGTAATAGAGAACATTCTTGCTGAGAATATCATTATTGACTACATCTAAACTAATCAGACGGTCATTACACTCTAGTAAATAAGAGATATAATCTGAACGCAAGGCTAGAATAACTTGCACTGCGTCAAGGCTTAGGCAGTCCTTTAAAAATTGATAAAAAACTCGTCGTTGCTGTGGCTTATGATACTCAACTAAAAATTTTTCAAACTGGTCGAAAATTATAACCGTCAGTCGATTATTGTCACCATTGTGTCGCAGCTGGTCGAGAACTTTTCCCAGAATTTCTTCCCTCTCTCCCTTCTTTTGCCACTCTCCCCCCTTCTCTGTTCCAATTATCCTTTGATTTAACCTATCCTCCCACTGGGGATAAACGCTGAGCAACACCGGCTCCACATCCCGACCTGCAATACGGTCTTGCTGTAATTTAGGAATTAAACCTTCCTCAAGTAGAAAACTTTTTCCCACGCCGGAGGAGCCACAAATTACTGTTAGTTTGTGGTCTTTGCGAGCAATACGCTCAACTAAGTCATTAATCGCTTGCTCTCGACCAGAGGCGGCAATTTGATCAGCCACAATTCGCTGTTTTTCTTCTGGCGTTGCCTGAGTATCCCTGATTAGTTGGTTGAGGGACAATCGACTAGTGCCCACAAATGCCCGAAACCGGAACTGATACTCGATTAATTGCTGGTATGCCTTAACAGAGAAGGCTCTTTGATAATCCCCTTGGTCAAGGTAGAGCTGTCGCAATTCTTTGAGAATTTGAATATATAGATCGGGATTAACCTTAGGATTAGTTTGGTCTTTGGCAAGCTCAAGATGGGCAATCCCTTGCTGGGGTTGACCGAGATGCTTGTAGGCTCTCCCTAGGGAAAAGCGATACCAACCTTGATGAATTTCCCACGCCCACTCCAACTGCTCCCGAGTCAGGTCACCAGGAAGTTGAAAAGAATCTTGGGCATCGGTAAGGATGTCCAGTGCTTTAGTGGCCAAGTCTTTGACCCGATGCCATTGGGAGCGAGCGATGGCGACTTCTGCCGCTAAAATGCCGTAATCATGGGCAAGCCAGACCGGGTTGGGATATTCCTGATGGAGGCTTAAAGCTTTTTTCCCTAACTGCTCCAACTCATCCCATCGCCCTAGTCTTTGTAGAATTTCTCCTAAGGGATTGATAAACTTAGCGACTAAGTCTGGACGCTTAGCTTCCTCAAACCAATAATGCGATCGCAAAAAATAGTCTCTTGCCCGTAGGCAATGTTGCTTATCCTGATTCCGGTCTTGATCAGCATAGGTACGGTAAAATTGCCCCATATGGAACAGAACACATCCGGCTCGGATCAGATGTTCCGTTACCCGAGAGCGAGAAAAGCGCGAAGATAGCACCAGATCTTCCCATAGCTTTAAACTTCGTTGATAATGCTCCTCGGACTGGTTGAGACCATCGGGAATTCCTCGACCTAGGATAAATTCCAGACTCGCTTCTAAATCTGGCGCTAATGCTACCTGTCGATGTTGTAAGTCAAGCCTTGCCCGGCGTAAGTCAGCCAGCTGCTGGTTACTGAGATTCTGTCCATGGTCAAGACCCCCAGCAGCTCCAGCGGCTAAAACTTGAGTAAACCCAAGATCAGTAACCTGTTGGATAAATTTAATTACCTCAGCGGTAGAGATTTGAAACTCCAGGGGTGAACCGGTTACCCAACTGGCCAAATCCCTGGCAGAGCGCAGGAATTGGGAATAGACTCGATCATCTACCCAAAACAGGATGGGGACATTGAACTGTTTCCGAAACTCCTCCCGGACTCCATTGGCTAATTTGAGCAGTTGCTCAAGGTCTGTGACCACCTCAAAGCCATAAACCATAATCCCTCGGGGCTGTTTTTGTCCCAGTTGGGATTGAGTCGAGGTATATATAGTCCTGTAGAGCTCGGTGACCTCCGGAGTTAGCCCAATCGGGAAAATCTCTACCGAACAAACCTCTGCCAGCTGTTGAATCAAGTGGTCTCGCCACTGCGTATAATTACAATGGGCAAAGAATAAAGAAAATTCCTCGACAGTGGCTGCCATTTCAATTACCCAAGCCAGCTGCTCCAATAGCTGTTGGTGATAAGATTGTTGGTTATGAGCTTGTTGGTTATGAGCTTGTTGGTTATGAGCTTGTTGATGATTATCCTGTGGGTGACTATTAGTCATGGAGTTATCGCAATGGGTGCTCAAGTGTTTTCAAATTCAAGGGACGAAGCGATGCAGCACCGACCTGAGGGGGTTTCCCCCAACACCGGGCTGCATCGCTTTCCTAAATTGATACCAACCACCATCACTGATAGATAAGCGCGAGACTAATGATTCTTAACTAAGTTCAAGACCCTTAAATCTAGCCTTCGGGAACCCTTCCCGAACATAGACCACAAGGTCGTGATGATCGGATTACGTAACGCGCCAGTCTATTGAAAAGATCCCAAGTCCCTTTAAGCTTTAGCTTTGAGATTCCTTTTTTGTCAGTGAACTGAATCCAATGCACGATCCTTGGATAGCTTCCACCCACTGCTGTTATATCTGACGGAGCGGGAGTTTTTCTTAAAGGATGGGAAACCCTTCTTCTCTGGGACTGATTTTTTGCCACCTATGCTTTAAACTCTAGGGTGGTCATCAATCTTACCTCCTTTTTTTATTAAACAGCTCTGAGTATATTAATTCAGGAAAAAGCAGGGATAAAAATAGACGGGGAATAAATCCGCGCTTTCAAAGTTTTTCATCCCAGCTCGCGGATAGGCTGGGTTTTCAAACTTCACTCGTTTTTAGATAACTCATTTATCCAATGCATAATTTCATTCCTCCAGAACGCTTTTTCCCTTATCTGACCTGGACTGATATCGAACAGATGCCAGACAAAGAAAATGTTGTGATTATTCAGCCGGTCGCTTCCATTGAGCAGCATGGCCCCCATTTA
>NZ_JAAHHZ010000272.1:0-4200 GCF_010672005.1 Moorena sp. SIO4A5
GTAGTCGAAACCGCCATATCCATCTCGAAGTGCTCCTTCGGGTGGGGACGTAGCTTGAACCCTAGCTACATTGGGAGATTTCGGAATCTCCACTTCCTTGAGCGTCTTTCATCGGTCGCCCTTATCCTGACATGATATTAGCTGTTTCTGCACTGTCTCCAAAATATCTCGATAAATACCAGATAGAGGTTGACCAAAGGATGGGCGGCAAATTTTACGCGATCGCGAAGCGGCGACCTAGGAGCATCGCAAAATTTGCTTAACCAGTTTTCCTAAAGCTTGCTGCCGCTCTTGAGTATCCCGTGGGTACCTTTGCACTTGGCATACCAGCTGCCTAATTTGCTCTTCCATGGCTATCAATTAGAAACACTGACCTGGTTACTTATAGCAGAAGTCAGAAGTCAGAAGTCAGAAGTCAGAAGTCAAACTCTTGCGCTTACTTAGGTTTGAGACTTTTGTCATGTCCGCGCCTGCCCTGGCGACTGCTATATCTAGCTGAGCTCACATTTTTATGGGTTAATTTACAAAACTTTATTTTTTGCCAGAATCCTAGGGTGGGCAGTGCCTACTAACGCGATTAGCTGACTTGCTGATTAAGGTTAGTGCGGCTGGCAATAGTGGAGAGTTTTCCCCTGCTAATTCTGCTAGTTATGCCATGGAATAGGGTTTCTCAGTAGGAGCCATAGAAAGCGATCGCACAATTGCTCACTTCTCCCATGGCGGTGGTGATGACAGCAACATGCACGACCTTGTTGCACCAGGGGTTGACATCTTTTCGACTGTCCACTATCGTTATAGGTTATCTTCTGAACCTTTAACCTACCCTACTCCAACCCCAAGGGCGAACAACTAAACAACCTTGGTCAAAAGGCCACGCTACGCGAACAACCAAACAACCTACCCTTCGGGAACGCCTTTGGCGAACAACATTTTTGAATTAAGAATGTAGAATTAAGAATGTAGAATTCTCAATTCTCAATTCTCAATTCTCAATTCTCAATTCTCAATTCTCAATTCTCAATTCTCAATTCTCAATTCTCAATTCTCAATTCTCAATTCTCAATTCTCAATTCTCAATTCTCAATTCTCAATTCTACATTCTACATTCTACATTCTACATTCTACATTCTACATTCTACATTCTACATTCTACATTCTACATTCTACATTCTACATTCTACATTCTACATTCTACATTCTACATTCTACATTCTCAATTCTACATTCTCAATTCTGACAGACAACCTTCAACATGCAATCTCTCGACTATCGGTTGATTTTATGGGTAAATTCTGAAGGTATCCTGGAAAATATGCCATCGGCTGCAACTGCTTTAACGGTAATTTATTAGTTGCGACATTTTCCACAAATCCCAGCAGTTTTGCTTCTGTCAAGGAGTCATTCAGTTGCACTGCTATATAACCAATTCTATCTTGCCAAACCTCTTCTGGGACGTAAACAAACTCGGCATCTGGTGAGACTGGTTTACATTCGAGCTTGCCGTAATTTTTAATCACTAAATCAGCCACATCTAGGAATGTCTGCATGATGGAATTGTGGTTATCACTAGACTCTAAGTCAGTTTCAAATCCTAGACCCTGTAAGTACTGATTCACTGCATACACCGCCAAGGTATTGAGATAAACCTGTTCGGCTTTTTCCAGATTAGATTGCTGTTGGCAAAGCTTTTCTGCTAGGTGATGGGCTGCTTCTGCTAGTGTGACCATAAGTAGTGTGATGATAATTTGACAGGCTGGTGTGACTGAGCAATGCCTCTAGTTTAGCCTTACCAATAAATTATCCACTATAATAGGTATCATCCTATAGGTAGAGGAATAATTCCCTTTAACCCCTACAGGTGATCTAAGTTTATGTATTGAGCAGATTAAGCACGGATTTGGGCAAGCCTGTATTTGTTTATACCATTTTCAGCCCATTTCTTCTTCTATATATCTTTTGATTTCCGGGGCTAATTTCCTGAGATTACGTTGAAAGAAGTTATTCAGGGATGAAATTTTAATTTCTAAAGAGTCCGATATCTCTTGCCATTTTTTTCCGTCTAGGTACGCTAAGCCTATGACTTGCAAGGTGGCGGAAGGATGGTTTTTGATATGTTTCTGTAAGAGGTTTTCCGGGTCTTCTGTAAAATAGTGTCTGACCAGGTCATACAACGTCAGTTCTGTTTCCGGTTGTGGCACAGTCTCTAGGGGTATCGATTCCCCACTGAGCTCAGACAAGTTTGCGGAAAAAGGCAGAGAGGCTTTAGCCATCTCAAACACTAATGAATCTCCCTTTGTCCGGTCTTTGGCGATTAACTGGGACAACAACAATAATACTATCAGAATTTTAGTAACCTTACTGACCTGGGTTTTGTCTATAATTAATCCTTTGATGCTGAGTGTTATCCAAAAAATTACATGCTCTAGTTTGGTGCCTTTAATCAGAGCACTCAACTGATATTTGATTCTGACAATTTTGCCAGATTGAGCTTGGATAAATGGGTCATTGAGGTCTTGTTGGGCTTTTTGTAACATCTTATCAAAGCGATAATTGACCCAGGCTATAAATTTTCCTTTTTCTCGATTGTAGTGATTGAGGTTTTGATAGACATAATACAATGTCCGATTCACAGCATCATCATAGACCTCAGAGGAAAATTGGCCTCGATGGCAAAGCTTGCCAGAAAGCTTAATGGCATTTAGCAATTCCGTTAAGGCATAAAATCGCTCTGGGGTATGAGGTTGGTGCCGTTGTGCTTCTAGGGCTAGCTGCTGAAGGCGACCCTCGTCGAGTACCTTCTTAAAAAGACTATCCCGCCAAGACCCCCACTCCTGATCAGAAGTCATTTGTAGATATGGGTGTAGATATGGGCTATCAATATCCTCCTCGATTTCATGGTTGAGCTGCTGCTGTACGGTCTGATAGATCTCTAGATAGATGCCATATAGAGGGTGACCTGGCCGTGGGCGACACACTTTACGGGTACGCAAAATTTGCTCAACCACTTCTGCCAAAGTCTGGTTCCGCTGTTGATTGTCCCGAGGATAGTGTTGTAGTTTCAGCACCAGCTGTTGAATTTGCTTGTTCATGACCACCGATTAAGAATGCTTGTGTAATTAGCTATCAGGGTAATTTCCAAGTTTTCTGCAATTCGTTACAAAACTTTATATTTACAATTCGTTACAAAACTTTATATAAAACTGTAGAAAAATTGGATTTTTGGAGTGATTAATATAGTGAGGGCAGTCAAAAAGCCTTGATGCTCTTAATCGCAAAACTGATTATAGGGTTCTGTAAGTCATAAAGCAGAACCACTCCTAGCTAAATTAAAAATTTAACTCTAAACTCTAAGAAGAAAACAATGGTAGTAAAATCCGGCGGTCCTGGCAATGATATATTGATTGGTGGACCTGGCAATGACACTATTCAAGGTCAAGGGGGAGCAGATACCTTGATTGGCGGTAGTGGTAATGATTCCCTGGACTCCGATACTCTAGGAACTGTTGATCTAATAGGTGATCTTTTAGATGGCGGTGCGGGCAACGATACACTTCAGGGAGAAGCCGGAAACGACACTCTACTTGGTGGCAGTGGCAATGATAGCCTCACGGGTGATGATTCCACTGTAGATTTTGGCAATGATAGCCTCAATGGTGGAGCTGGAAACGATACTTTGAATGGAGGTGCTGGCAATGACATACTCAATGGTGGTTCGGGAGTGGACACCACCAATGGTGGTTCTGGTAATGATCGGATAATCGACGACGATTTTGTGAATTTCGACATCCACAATGGCGGTCTAGGAATCGATACTATCGATTATTCCAATGTCACATTTGGTTCCGGGGTCACCATCAACCTGGCAACTGAGACCACCTCAGTTTCTGGAGGTAATACCGAAACGATTCGCAATTTTGAGAATGTCGAGGGCTCTCAGGGGGGTGAGACCATCATCGGTACCAGCGGCGCAAACCGTCTCGATGGTAATGGTGGTAATGACACTATTCAAGGTCAAGGGGGAGCAGATACCTTGATTGGCGGTAGTGGTAATGATTCCCTGGACTCCGATACTCTAGGAACTGTTGATCTAATAGGTGATCTTTTAGATGGCGGTGCGGGCAACGATACACTTCAGGGAGAAGCCGGAAACGACACTCTACTTGGTGGCAGTGGCAATGATAGCCTCACGGGTGATGATTC
>NZ_JAAHHZ010000272.1:4300-6219 GCF_010672005.1 Moorena sp. SIO4A5
TAGGAACTGTTGATCTAATAGGTGATCTTTTAGATGGCGGTGCGGGCAACGATACACTTCAGGGAGAAGCCGGAAACGACACTCTACTTGGTGGCAGTGGCAATGATAGCCTCACGGGTGATGATTCGACTTTAAATTTTGGCAATGATAGCCTCAATGGTGGTTCTGGCAATGACACCCTCACTGGCGCAGGTGGTAACGATACCCTAGTTGGAGGTTTGGGCTCAGATACCCTGAACGGTACTAACAGTATTCTGGACGGTGCTGGTGAAATTGATATCCTTGATCCTGGTGATTTTGGTGCCAGGGATCTGATTATCCTAGGCACCAGTGGCTCGATCTATTACAACGGCGCTGGTCTTGATTACGCTGTCATTGACAATTTCGACAGATTTAGCTTCGCTGGCGAAACTGACTCTGACAAGATCCAGATTTCCGGGTCATTGTCCAATTACACCTTAAGCTCATTCACAGGTACAATATCTGATGTTTCTATTACCAACGGTACTCGAATCAACTTAGGTGGAGAGATCATTGCTTATGTCGATTCTAGTGGTTTACTGACTTCTGCTGACTTTATCTCAGTGCTGTAGGGTGTAGGGGAACGGGTGATTGGAACAATGGAGGAGCTATGCCACGTTGATAGGACGGTTGAATCAGGTTGGAGTAACTCCAAAGTGGCTTTTATTTTCCCCGCGCCCCGCCCCACCCGGTCACCCTAACCCCTGTCTGCTTGTCTTGATGCAGCGCGGTCTTCGGGGAAACCCTCATGACCGCGCTGCATCGCTTTTAGTCTTGTTGTAACCTCCTCTACCTGGTGAGTTTGAGACCTGGTTAGAGGGGTGTTGATACCAAGTTGCATTCATACCTAGCACCCCATCACCAGATCACCCTATCACCTTTTGAGAAATACTAAAACTCATCATCCTCATCTCCCCACTTGCCCTTAGACTCAGCCGCCCTAGGGCTACTCCTAGGCTTGACCTGATAACCCTGCTCTGGCAATAACTCCAACTGCTTACCGGTCTGGCTCCCTTGCGGCTGTTTGCGCCTTCGCGGTTCATTCTTGCTACCACCACCATGGCGACGCCAAGAGGTCCGTTCTTCAGAAGTATCCTCAGCTACCACTTCATACAGCAACGCTACCTTCTCCCCATCCTTACCTTTACGCAATACCCGACCCAAGCGCTGGATATACTCCCGAGATGAACCGGTCCCTGACAAGATAATCGCTACTCGCGCATCGGGTACATCCACTCCTTCATTCAATACA
This sequence comes from Moorena sp. SIO4A5, assembly GCF_010672005.1. Classification (NCBI taxonomy): domain Bacteria; kingdom Bacillati; phylum Cyanobacteriota; class Cyanophyceae; order Coleofasciculales; family Coleofasciculaceae; genus Moorena; species Moorena sp. SIO4A5. The sequence continues at coordinate 5,574 of NZ_JAAHHZ010000272.1, forward strand.
TGGGATGCCGCTAAACAGCGATACTCTCCTTCCCGAAATCGCTTCAAAATATCATGACGCTCTTTGACTGGGGTTTGATGAGTAATGGCGGGAATCAATAACTCTTGAGAAATGCGATAAAGTGTAGCATTACCATTGGTAAAAATTAACATCTTCTCTGGGTAATGCTGAGCCAGCAAATCTAGCAAAATCCTTAATTTTCCATCGGTACCTAAGGCAATTTCCTTGGCCTCCCGGTGAGCTAACATGGCTCGGCGTCCGCTTTGGCTACGGGCACTTGCTATCACAAACTGCTGCCAACCTTTAATACTCCCGAGATGAATGTTGGACGCTCTCAAAAAATCATTGCGCAACGTCATGCAAGAATTATAGCGATCGCGTTCTTTTTGGGACAGCTTGACCTTAATCTGAATTACCTTATGGTCAGCTAGTGCCAAACCCGCCAATTGATCAGGGCTTTTCCGATAAACCTCTGGTCCTATCAAACCGTTAAGGTCCCAATGACGGCCATCGGAGCGTTCTGGGGTTGCTGTCAGTCCTAACCGATAGGGTGCGATCGCATATTCCGCAATCACCTTATAAAAATCCGTAGGTAAGTGATGACACTCATCAAAAATCACCAAAGCGTACCGATTCCCTAAGGTTT
>NZ_JAAHHZ010000273.1:0-6210 GCF_010672005.1 Moorena sp. SIO4A5
TACACATAACTGTTTGACTATTGGCTCTTGCCTTCCCCTCCTGGGAGGGGTTAGGGCGTGTTTTCAAAGTTTTCCGCAAGATTATGATCCCCCCCAGCCCCCCTTAAAAAAGGGGGGAGCCATAGTCAAAGTCCCCCTTTTTTAAGGGGGATTTAGGGGGATCTCCGAGGCAAGAAAACACGACCTAGGGGTGGGTTCCTCTTGCCTATTGCCTATTGCCTCTTGCCTCTTCTCCCTGTTCCCGATTCCCGATTCCCGATTCCCTATTCCCTATTCCCTAAAATCAAAAAATTGTGTACCTCAACCCATTAACAATTGCTATCTATGGAAACTAAAACTGATTCAAACCTAACTGATTCAAACTTAAATAAAATCCCTTCTGGAGAAACCTGGAACTATGAAGCAACGGTGGCTAAAGTTGAAACTATTATTAGGCAAATAGAAACAGGAGAACTAGAACTAGCAGAGGTGTTTGATCAGTTCTCCGCTGCTGTCGAATATCTCCATCAATGTGAAGATTTTCTGGATCAGCGACAGCAACAGATGGATTTGTTGATTGAGACGCTGACCAATGATTCTGATTTTTAATAGTAATTAGCCCGTCAGCTATCAGCCGTCAGGTTTTGAATAAAAGAGGTAAGCATTAGTTTAATAGTCACAGGCTAGAAGCCTGTTCCACAAACTAGAAGCCTGTGCCACAAAGCTGACCGCTGACATCAGCCCATCCCTTGAATACCAACATGTCCAGCAAAGGCATACCAATCTTCACTAAAGCCCTTGAATTCTAGGTCTTTCAGGGTAAATTTTACGTGATTCTCCTCCAGCGTAAACTTAACCGTATTATCAGCATTAGGTTGATCTGTCACAATCACCAAATCAGTGCCTGCTGGAATTTCCTGCTTTGATGCTTCATTCAACATATTAGATTGAATAGGAGCTCGCTTAATTACCGTATCTTGATTAAAGAAAAGGTTAAGTAAAACGGGTTGATTGACTAAGGTATTCTGATAAATAGGAATGTTGAAAACAGTCTGATCCTCTTGTTTAGAGACTACATTACTAACCGTTTCTACCGGTTGAATACTCTCCATCATAATTGCTACATGGTCTTCAAAGGCATACCAATCACCACTGAACCCCTTAAACGCAATATCTTTTAAACCCAGTTTAAGGTGATTGCCAGATTCCTGACCATAATAGCGAAGTACTAATATAGTACCTGCTGGTATCATCTGACGTTTATTATCAGGCAATTGCGACGATTGAATCGGCTCTTGCTTGAGATAGCTATCTTGCTTAAACAGAATTCTTAATACATTTGCCATGACACTAGAACAGTTTTTAATTATTGGTTAAGGTACTTTCGTTTTAGGTTTTAGGGAGCAGGGACTTCGGAGCAGGGAGCAGGGAATAGGGAATAGGGAACAGGGAATAGGGAACAGGGAATAGGGAACAGCGGATCTGGGAAAAAAACCTTGGCCAAAAGGCCACGCTACGCGAACAACCTGCAACCAACTCACCTTAAACCTTGGCCAAAAGGCCACGCTACGCGAACAAGCTTAAACCTCCAACCTCCAACCTCCAACCTTCAACCTTCAACCTTCAACCCTTAAACCTTCAACCCTTAAACCTTCAACCCTTAAATCAACTAATACTACCCCGTTTACGAGCCTCCTTATAGGATATTCCCACATTCTTGACACCTGCCCGAATCATTTGTTGTTCAAGCAAAGCAAAGAAGCGATTCCGGTCACCGGCCTTAATCACCGCCTGATTATGAGCTTCAGACACAGCAATGGGATAACCATAGCCTTTATAGACCTGCCCCAGCATTAAACTCAAGGCTTGATTGAGCAATGCTGAATTCTGGGCTACCCATTCTGGCATCTCGATCCGAGCAATTTCTGTACCCACATGGACATAACAGAAATAGATCCGGTGATGGTCGTATAATTCCAGAATCCGTGCCGAACTCTGAAATAGAGGGCTACGCTGTCCTGGTTGCAATAAACTTGCCCAGAGTGTGGTATCCCGCAAGGGGTCTATCACCTGACAAGGCAACTTGTCCGTGAGATTACCACATTGGGTGATACATTTCGGTGTTTCATAGGGACAAGCTGGTAATCTGAGAAAATTAACCATTTCCACACTACGAGAAGCACTCAGGTAGCCGATCAGGGGTACATTAACAGCACGCAACTGCTCCCAAGCTGTTAGAATCGGAGGCAATATGCGATCGCGTGCATCCCCTGGCATCCCATCAAGAAACCAGTAAATCAGGGAACCATCTACTATCGCTAAATTGGGAGTATCCCTGTGGGGAGCTGGTGGATTTACCCAACGGCAAGCCATTTCTGCTAACATCGATACCTCGGAAATGGTGCGCCGATGTCCCATCCACTCCTCCGTGCGAATTCCCCACTGACGAGAAATATATAAGTCTTCTGGTCGGTAGAATACTTCCGGCACACTATCCAACAGAGGGTAAAGACTTTGTCCATAGTGCAACATTATCCGACCCACATTAATCACATAACAGTAGAGGATTTCGTGGTGAGAGGGGGAAATTTGAGACCCATCGGTGGCGAAAACACTATGGCTTTCTGGGGGACTACTGATATCAACACAAGTATCGAGAGATTCTACTGGTGTTGCCGCCGTGAAGATCATGCGATCGCGCCATTCTTGATGAGACTTGACCAAACTCTCTTGTTGTGTTTTAGCCTTTGCCAGTAATTGTTCCGCCCGTTCTAGGCGTTGGCGAGACGCCACCGCCTCTAGTCTCAGGTGGTTACTAATACCAGGGATTTGTCCTGCCAGTTTTGCCAGATCAAGCATGGAGAGCTCATCAGTAGATTTACTGTAGATTTACTAATTTTAAAGTAGTGATCTGTAACACAGGTTTCTTGTGATCCTAAACGACTCATGAAGTGATCCTAAACGACTCATGAAGTGATCCTAAACAAGCATAAATAAATATACACAATTGTATATCCAAAAAAAAACGCGATCCTATACACCAGCCTCAGATCACAAACACGATTGCATACATTACCTTTTCATACTGACAGTATTCATGTCAGTAATTTCTACGAGGTAAAATTTTATGAAGAATCGCCAATTAATGATGTCCTTGTCCCTGGCATCTGCAGCAGTAATTGGTGGTAACGCCCCAGCTCAAGCCATAGACTTCGACTTCAGCTATCAACCAGGGACTTCCCTCAAACAAATGCTCGGGTTTGAAATGGCTGGTCAGATTTGGTCTTACTATTTAACCGATGATATCACCGTCAAAATTCACGTTGAGATGACCGACGCCTTGCCCTCAAACATCCTGGGTGGGGCACTCCCTGGTCTGCAACAGAATAAAAACTACGGCACCTATCGGCAAAAGCTCTATTCCGATAGAACATCGGCAGATGATTATACTGCTTATGATAACCTGCAAGCCCATCACTATAGTGATGGCAATACTCGCTATCATTCCGTGTTTGAAAGCGGACAAGGGTGGTACAACAAAAACATTTCTCTGACCAATGCCAATGCCAAAGCCATAAATTACCACAGCAATAACTTCGTGCTTGATGGCTATATCGTCATGAATAGCGACTTCATTTGGAGCTATAATTACGAGCGTAGCGCCCCAACCCTATTAGACACAATCATCCGCTTTCTGAGTGTTGACTTTCTGAGTGTGGCCGTCCATGAAATTGGTCATATCTTGGGCTTCGTCAGTGGTGTCGATTCGACCATACTCGCGGATTATGATGCTAGTTATCAGATGTCTGTTGCGTACTACTGCCCTGGATATGTACCGCTATAGTGACTGGAGCGAAGATAATGACTTCCTTGAATTAGCCTATGGTGCCAATGCCTTCTTTTCCATTGATGGGGGTGATACAGCTCTGGCATACTTTTCTGAAGGCAAGGATGTCGATTTAGGATTCGGAGGTGATGGCTATCAAGCCAGCCACTGGGACGGTCTGGGCGATAATTTGGGCATGATGAAACCAGCCCTAGGTTGGGGAGAGAGAGCCGATATGTCAGCACTGGATTTACAAGCCTTTGATGTGATTGGTTGGGATCTAAACTCCACTGTGTTCGGCTCAGATGGACGCCCCAGTCAATCCAATATGACCCATTATCTCAATAACTTGCTCAACAATGCCAAGAATACCTTAGCCGAGGAAATCGGTGACTATTTCAATGATCCTAACTGGCATGCCTCATGGATCGACTGGTATCTCGCCAATGGCTATAACGAAGCAGCAGGCTCCTGGCTAGCTGAAGACCGCATCCAGGATGTGATGGACATGTACGAATGGGGCTATGGTGGCGGTGGCGGTGGCGGTAGCAGTGGCGGTGGTGGCGGCAGTGGCGTTGGTGGCGGCAGTGGCAGTGGTGGCAGTGGCAGTGGGCAAGTATTAGGCCACGTGCTAGAACAAGGTTTTTTCTCGGATTTCAATTGGTCAACCTTTAATCCTGACCAGGGAGTGGCTCAGGTGCCAGAGTCTGGGGCTAGCAGTGGCTTAATTGGGTTCGGTCTGTTGGGCATTGGTGGTGTGTTAAAGGGTCGTCGCCGGTAGTGCAGCCATCTGGCCTGATCAAAAAAGGGAACAGGGAACAGCGGATCTGGGAACAGCGGATCTGGGAACAGGGGAAAAATATTGTGTACCTTATTAGGCTAGAAACCGTTATACAATGCCTGTGAGGTACTCACGCTATAGCGGTAGGTTTGGTGTGGGTACCTCACACGGATTGCTGTGGATCCTCTGGGGGAGGATGTAACCCCCCTTTGACCCAAAGTTGTCGAGATTTCACGATGAATTTTTCACTGCGACGCTCGTCGTTGAGATCTAGTCGAGCGCAGGTTGCTCGTCCTGTTGGGCTGGTGCCTATAATGCGCAGACCATCGGCTGTCCAGATGAAATGATCAGACCATGACTGTAAACGAGGGTTGAACAAGGGAACTTCGTTTCCGGTATCGGGATCAATTCCGGTTGTGAAGTTGTAGCGCCTTTCGTTGCAGCGACGGCAGGCTAAGGCAAGATTATCTAGACGATCAGTTCCCCCCAATGATTTTGGCCAAAGATGATCGACCGAAAGGGGTGCGTTGCTGAGGATTTCGGGATAGTGACAATATTCACATTGAAATACTGCCCGTTTTCTGAGCTGCTGGTAGAGCTGTTTAGGAATGGGCATTGGCAGCTTCAGCCATGATAACTGCATTGATATAGCTGAAAATATCATCCAGTTCGCCAATGGCTTCTAGCTCCAGTGTTTCGTCTGGAGTGAGTTGATCGTCTTTTTTCTTATCGAGCAGGGTTTGCATCCGCTCCCCAAGCTCATCGGTGAATTTGAACAGGGTTAAGTTATTAGTTCGCTCAAGGCGAAGTCCTTGATGCAAAAAGGTGGATGGTTTGATCCCGATAGCAGTCATAGTTGTTTTTATGAGGAATCTTATTGATTTTAGCAATTCCGCTCACTAGCGTTACTTGGTCTAGAGGTTTGGGAATTCTAGAGGATAGTTATTGCCCACGACATGGTTCAGTCTCTAGGAAAGCCTCATGGTCACCACAGATTTATTGACATTGCTATCTAGGTCGGATCAAAACCAACCCTTCAACAAACCCTTAAACCAACTCCTGACTTTGCCCATTGCCTGTTACCTAGTGGCTCAGATGCCCTTGGTCTGCTCAGCTCAAATTGTTCCAGATAATACTCTATCCAACAATTCCATTGTTACAGCAACGATCAGTGTCAGTAACTTCCAAAGCAATGACCGCCTAGATCCAGGACTTGGGGAAGCTGGGGATATTGAGATTGTGGCAAACTCCATCGAGCTTTCCAACAGCGGAGCGGACACTCCCAATGGTGGTGGTATTACCGCATCCAATTTCTCAGCTGGAGGAGGCAATATTACTATTTCCGCTAATCAAATTAAAACTGATCGAAGCACAATCACTGCCACTTCTGAGCTTAGCGGCGGCGGTGATATTGACATTACCAGTGACTTACTATTCCTTTCAAACCAGAGCGCCATTAGTACCAGCGTTAATGACAGTACTGGTGGTGGGGGTGATATTAAGATTAATAGTGATTTTGTAGTGGTTGTAGAAAACAGTAACATCACCGCCAACGCCATATTTGGTCCTGGAGGTAATATTCTTATCACTACTCAAGGTCTGTTTCTGTCTCCAGATAGCCAGA
>NZ_JAAHHZ010000274.1:0-6195 GCF_010672005.1 Moorena sp. SIO4A5
CACAAAGATGTGTCCACGTCTGGTAAAGATAAAAAAGAGACATCCCATCTAGACACTATTACGGAAGACCAACCAACAGGAGTAGTAGCAAGAGTAATCTCCCAACTAGAGAGAGCAGCTCAAGTCGGCTCAGATGTCTTAAAAGGAGCCGTGAAATTCTATATTCGTTCTCCTTTCTGGGACGAAATCAAGGATGAAACGTGGCTTAATGTTCCATTCACAATCAGAAAAATGATAGATCGGTTTGATTACACTTAACTATCACTGGGGAAGAGGATTGATTTGTGTTTGTTTGTGTTTATTTGTGTGGGTGTAAGTCTAAGTCGGAGTGGTTCCGTTTTAGAGAAAAATGTGGGTGGTCTAAGGGCGATCGCACCTTCACCTACAGTAGTCCCAGGGTAAACACATCGACCAATGGTAGCGATCGCATGGTCTTAGGGTACGATCACATGTCCTTAGGGTGCGATCGCAAGAGCCTGAGGTATTTATCGCTCCCGGAACTACGGCGACGGATGAGTACATGGATGGGATAGAGGAAGACCTGGAACCGTTCGATGATGAGCAGCCGGTTGAGGTTATCGAAGCTAAATCAACCGTGCTAGCTGAGGTTGAACCTGATGAAGCGAGGAACAACGGAGAGGCAAAGGTCTGGGTCACTCGCAACCTCAACACTCTTCCGAAGTCCCATTCTGCTCCCTAGATTCCGACTCCCATCGGTTTACCCTGCAACCAAAGGCATATAACCTGATCTACTTAGTCCCCAGCGTCTGGGGAGATGCTAGTCGGGGGAGGATTTACCGGGTTAACAATGGGGACTTTCGGAGCTGAGACTCGGGTCGAAAAGCCTGGGCAAAAGGATGTTTATTACGAGGAAGTTTATCCCCTGGTTATTGTTACTAAGAGGGTGCGCGCATCTAGTAAAATGATTAACTAAATAACCCCTTACACTCCCCTGGGGTTACTTCTGCTCCCAAACAAAACCCCTCACTCTTTCCGGATCCGAGGGGTTTTGTGCATTTTAGATGTCAAGCTCCCCACTGTGGACCTTCTTTCCAATTCAGCATTAACGGGTATCCGACAAGTTGATTTATCGTTTCTAACCTAATTCCCGATTCCCGATTCCCGATTCCCTATTTCCTCTACATAGATATAAACTGTTCAGTAACCATCCGGCGAACATCCGGTGAACATTCACCGAACATCCAGCAAACGGTTATGACTCAAGAAATAGACAAGTTTCCCATCAAAGATTTACAGAGCCGATATAGCATAGGTCGCACCGCCCTTTATGAGCGACTAAAACATGCGAATATCAAGGCCAACAAAGAGGGAACTCGCTCTTTTGTGTCCGGCAAACAGCTTGAGGAGCTGGATCGCTTGCACAACCATTTGGAAAGGGGTGGAACCTTTGAAGACTTTGAGGCATTATTAACCGAAGGGTTTACCGAAGATAGTCAGGAAACTATCTCCCTGGACAGTTCACCGAACAGTTCACCGAACAGTTCACCGGACGTTCACCGGACAGGTTCTTGGAACGCAGAACGGGAAGCATTGGAGGTGTTGATTGATGCGATCGCGTCTGGTATTGAGAGAGCCAATATCAACAGAATGAAGCCTTTGAGCCCCATAGAATACATGCAGCAGTTGAAGATGGCTGCCCAAGAACAGTGGTTATTAACCACTTCGGAGGTTAGAGAATTGATAAAAGTAAAACCTCACACCAGGAAGGGTGAGGATACTTATAGGAGGGGTTCGTGGTTGTTTGTTAAATCGGGGAAGATTGGGAGGGAAACTGCTTGGCGTGTCGAACAGGAACAGGGAACAGGGAACAGGGAGTAGGGAGTAGGGAGCCTAAACGTCTGAGGTTGGAGTATTGTCCTGTTGAAAAGGCGATTAATTATTTAAGGGGGACAGTATGGGATTAGGACGCTACAGGCGAAGGTAGTTACTTCGGGGGTGTCTTAGTCCAAAAATGTTTTCCTATCAGTAGTAAAATAGGCAGCTAAGGCAGCTAAGCTGGTTGACTGACAAAACTATTCAACAGCATATTGGTACGTTTGTATCTTAAACTCTAGTTGATAGTGCCGTTGCTGATGTTGTTTGCGCGAAGCCATGGCAGGATAAGGGTCATGATTGCTGGAAAAACAAACCCGATGAATTAATTTCCAGCCATTCTCGCTCATATGATTTGACCCACTCCCAACCAATCCGAAAATAGCTGTTTCCTCGAAACCAGTGAGTGTCAACCCATCGACGTTTACCAGACTCTACCACCTCAACCCCTTGAGCCGTGACGTACATACTACCTGAAACAATAGGACAATAGCTTGAAGGAATGGGATGATAAATTTGATGAGCTTTTGGATATGTTTAAGCATGAAAAGTTGTAAAAAAAACTACACTAATTATGTGTCGTTTTTTTTTGAGCAAAGACAGCACTACCACAAACATGCCCTTGTCCTAAAATTAACGACCATCCCTAACATCAAGAGTAATTTCAGCAGTTATCACCCGGTCTGTCTGAGAAACAATCTTCACCCGTCTCACCCGACCAGCATAGGGAGATCGCACAATATTCAACTCTGCCAGCTCCTTCTCCACCTCTTGGGATTGCTTCACCAAGGATGCCAGCTGGTACTGCTGCCGCTGTAAATTAGTTTGATAGGTCATCATTTCCAGAGAATGCCGGTAAATCTGCTGTTGGTAACGAGTTTTCGCAGCATTTAACCGAGCAATAGCAGAATCGATCGCAATCTGTGTTTTAATCCGCTTTTCCTGTAACCATTGTCGTTTCTGGATTTTATCCTGGTCGTGGATGACATTGAGATAATCCACCTTGAAGCGGAGGGGTGGAGCTGCTTCAATTTCCATTTCGACCAATGCTAAATCATTGCGAGCTTTTGCGATCGCAGCCTCCTCCTCACTAAACGAAGGTGTTGGTGGTTGTTGGATTGGGGGTAGTGGTAAACTCATCTGATTGATCGCGATTTGCAGCTGGTTCCGTCTTGCTTCCAGCCTTTCCCGTTGAGCAGTGCGGTCCGAGAGCGTTTCACCTACCTTTACTCTGTCCCCCTGCTTCACCTTGATGTCTTCCGGTGCTGTTACTGTTACGTTTATTCTGTGGCGCTTTGGTGCAGTAGGTTGAGTTTGTGTAACCGGTGTAACCGGGGTAATACCATCAGGTACTGGTTCAATGGTGTAGTTGTTGTTAAGTCTGGGGGAGATAGAGCAGCGAAATAATTGGTTGAGTTGAGCACCGGGAGATTTTTATTCCAATGTTTCCCCAGTTGTTGAAGCTCGACGGCTGGAGTTTCTGTTCTCAGTTTCTGCTAATGAGGTTGCTTTTCGGGTACACGGTATTTTTGTTTTCTGGTATGTGCTGGGGGTTTTGTGGATAGGTGGTGTCGGTTGTGTGCTGAGGGTTGAGGTGTAGGTAGTTGTTTGCTCGGACTCTATCTTGATAGCGATCGCATCGCACCACCCATTTACCTCATTTTCATTGATGCATTAACTCAGCTTCCATCGATGAGAATTTGGAAAAATCTTTAACAAGACTCGCGGAATTCCCCACCCTCTTCCAGGGTGGGGATGGATAGCGAAACAGTGACTTGACACGTTACTGGAAAATATATATAATATTAACTAAGGTCGATAACGAAGGTAAGTGCAGTGAAACATAAAGCCGTCAAAGTCAGAATCTATCCAACACAAGAGCAGGTTCAAATATTAGCTCAGCATTTTGGATGTGCTCGCTGGTGGTGGAATTATGCACTGAATCAGTGCATAGAGACTTATAAAGAAACTGGCAAAGGGCTAAAGCAATCTGCACTTAATTCTATGTTGCCGAAACTCAAGAAAGAAAAAGAGACTGAATGGCTAAAAGAATGTTACTCCCAGGTCTTACAATCTGTGAGTCTTAACCTTAGTCGTGCATATCAGAACTTTTTTGAAGGTAGGGCAAAATATCCTAGATTCAAGTCATATCATCACCGCCAATCAATTCAGTACCCCCAAAAGGTCAAGCAAGTGGGTGACTACCTTAAGTTTCCTGGAAAATTAGGAGTTGTCAAGGCAGTAATTCACCGACCACTAGATAGGACAATCAAAACTGTAACAGTCAGCAAAGACCCTTCTGGCAAATACTATGCTTCCGTCCTAATGGAATACGAGTCTGATGATCCGAAACCATCGACAGACGGGAAAGTGATCGGAATTGACTTGGGCATCAAGGATTTTGCTATTACCTACGACGGCGAAAAGACCTCTAAATTTGGCAATCCTAAGCATTTGGCTAAATACGAAAAGAAATTAGCCAAAAAACAACGTATTACTGTCCGAAAGAAAAAAGGGAGTAGTGGAAGTAGGAAAGCTAGAAAGATTGTAGCAAAGGTATATGAACGTATTGGAAATGTCCGCCAAGACTACTTGCATAAGCTATCTAGTAAAATCGTAGATCAGAACCAGGTAGTGGTAGTCGAAAATCTAAATGTCAAGGGCATGGTTCGTAACCATAAATTAGCTAAAGCAATATCTGATCTGAGTTGGGGGACTTTTGTAAATTTCCTGTCTTATAAATGCGAAAAAGAAGGAAAAGTATTGGTCGAGATAGATCGGTGGTTCCCCAGTTCTAAAACCTGTTCTAATTGTCATTACCGAATCAAAGAGTTGCCGTTAGACGTAAGGACTTGGACTTGCCCAAGCTGTGGCACTCACCACGACAGAGATGGTAATGCAGCAAAGAACATTAGAGCAGAAGGTATCAGAATGCTATCCTCCTCTGGAACGGGGGAGGTCAACGCCAGTGGAGAAGAAGTAAGACCAAGACGTGGACGCCCGTCCAAGTTGAGGCATTCTTCCGTGAAACTGGAAGCCCCGGCCTCAACGAAGTAGGCCGGGGTAGTTCACGTACTGATAATCCCCCAACAAGGAACTTCACCTGTATACTTTGCCAAAATCTTTCTGATTCCCCGGTCGCTATACTTACGTTTCCAAAACGACTCAAACAGGTAGGTAGTTTCCTGAAGTTGTTAGAGAAGAAGCCGAGAAAACTTCCGTTGTCAAAGGGTTTCAGTGACATTGGCACTTCGTGACAACTTCTCTAGCATTACGCCATGATAGGCGGGGTGAGGAGGTTAAGCGTAGGGCGGTGCAGAAGTTGGGGTTTTAGGAGGGGTGAAACTCAACTTTGATCTAACAGTCTGCTTAAATTACGTGAAATAGTTTGGGTGTTGGGATGATTCTCTCCTAACTGCTGGACAGCAATCTCTAATGCTTGTTGGTAGAGGGGTTCGGCCTCTGAGTACCGACCCTGGTTATAGTACAGTCCTGCCAGGTTGTTGAGGCTGGCTGCTACATGTGGGTGGTTTTCTCCCAGCAGCTGTTTCAAAAGGTCTAGTGCTTGTTGGTAGAGGGGTTCGGCCTCTGAGTACCGACCCTGGTTATCGTACAGTCCTGCCAGGTTGTTGAGGCTGGTAGCGACATCCGGGTGGTTTTCTCCCAGCAGCTGTTTCCTCAGTTTTAGTGCTTGTTGGTAGAGGGGTTCGGCCTCTGAGTACCGACCCTGGTTATAGTACAGTCCTGCCAGGTTGTTGAGGCTGGTAGCGACAGAAGGGTGGTTTTCTCCCAGCAGCTGTTTCCTCAGTTTTAGTGCTTGTTGGTAGAGGGGTTCGGCCTCTGAGTACCGACCCTGGTCTTTGTACAGTAAAGCCAGGTTGTTGAGGCTGGTAGCGACAGAAGGGTGGTTTTCTCCCAGCAGCTGTTTCAAAAGGTCTAGTGCTTGTTGGTAGAGGGGTTCGGCCTCTGAGTACCGACCCTGGTCTTTGTACAGTAAAGCCAGGTTGTTGAGGCTGGTAGCGACATCCGGGTGGTTTTCTCCCAGCAGCTGTTTCCTCAGTTTTAGTGCTTGTTGGTAGAGGGGTTCGGCCTCTGAGTACCGACCCTGGTTATAGTACAGTCCTGCCAGGTTGTTGAGGCTGGTAGCGACAGAAGGGTGGTTTTCTCCCAGCAGCTGTTTCCAAAGGTCTAGTGCTTGTTGGTAGAGGGGTTCGGCCTCTGAGTACCGACCCTGGTTATAGTACAGTCCTGCCAGGTTGTTGAGGCTGGTAGCGACATCCGGGTGGTTTTCTCCCAGCAGCTGTTTCCAAAGGTCTAGTGCTTGTTGGTAGAGGGGTTCGGCCTCTGAGTACCGACCCTGGT
>NZ_JAAHHZ010000275.1:0-6178 GCF_010672005.1 Moorena sp. SIO4A5
GGCGTCCACCGAAAGAAGAAGCAATGATGGCGATCGCACTCAATCGGATTTATACCCCGATCCTGCGGCAACAAGTCTCAGAAATTGTGGATTTCTTCTTGCCCATGGAAGCTCTGAGTTATAAAGCAGCCATTATTTCCATTAAGAAAGCCTATCCAGGACAAGCGCGACGGGCTGCTTTGGCGTTTTGGAGTGCTTTGCCTCAATTTACCTACACCAAGTTTGTGATTGTGGTGGATGAGACTATTAATATTCGCGACCCCCGTCAAGTGGTGTGGGCGATTAGTTCTAAGGTTGACCCGGTGCGGGATGTATTTATTTTGCCTAATACTCCCTTTGATAGTTTGGATTTTGCCAGCGAAAAGATTGGCTTAGGGGGACGGATGGGTATTGATGCTACTACTAAGATTCCACCGGAAACGGAACATGAATGGGGCGCAGCGTTAGAGTCAGATGGGGATGTAGCAGCGATGGTAGATAGACGTTGGGCTGAGTATGGGTTAGGAGATTTGGATTTGAAGGATGTTGATCCGAATTTGTTTGGGTATGATATGTGATTTATAGGTAAGCATTCAGTGGTCAGTGGTCAGCCGTCAGCTAACCCATTAAGTATAGGTAGTTTACCCAGAAAGCTTTAACTCACCATTAATCAGACAAGGTAAAATACCAGGTCAAAATCTGGATTAGCTCACCCTCTACGGTTGAGGGGATCATGGGAACAGGGAATAATGGGAGCAATGGGTAAGTCCTGTATATAATAGCCTATGGTGTTGATATGCCATTATTAATGCTAATAATTCTAAGTATCCTGGTTATTGTATCGGAGCTGGGGAGGGACCGATCGCCTTTGGCGATCGCTGAAAGTGGCTGCCTTTGGCCAGATCGCCCCCAGAATTCTTATACATAACCACTTAACGAGAGGATGAACTTAGCTGGCTGGTTTTCTCAGTTTCTTCTTCTTCGGTATTGTCATTTGCTGCATTACTTTCTCTTGTGTCTATTTCAGTTGTTACCGTGATTCCCTCGACGCTGATCTCTACCTTGCTATTATATTTCCCTGTGAACTTAGATTTGGCAATCATGTGAGGTCCTAGGTTAAATATTATAGATACAGATATCAGCAGGAAGGCAATTCCCCAGATGGAAAATTCCCTTACTACTGGGGACTCACCGTTTTTATCAGTTGTTGGGGTTGTGACTACAGTAGTTTTGTCTCTATTCTGTTGCGTATTATTCTGTGCCTTAAAAGTGCTAGTAAATTGCTTTAGTAAGTTGGTCATTGTTTTTTCCTGATGCTTGATTGCTTATAACACCATCCTAGATTTTGCAGATGGGTGTATCAAGCACAGTAAAGGACAGATAAAGGAAAGATAATAAGTGTCTTTTTCTAACTTCTTGAGTGACAGTTTCGGATCAATAAGTGTCCTTTTCTGTCCTTCTGAACAAGGACAATCACACGGATTGATTATCTATGAGTCAAAAGCGCAATCCTCGTAGCATTAGAGCCACGGCTGAAGGAATAAGGCGTCTTAACCAAGCTAGAGCCAGTGAAAGAGATGACGAAGGTAAGCCCCTAACTTATGAGCGCCTTGCACCAACAGCAAGCTGAGCGCTAAAATAGTTCAGCAGGAGTAAAGCAAAGATAGATAAGTGTCCTTTTCTAACCTCTTGAGTAATAGTTTTGGACTGATTGACTGACTTTACTCCTAAAACCCTTGATTTTACCTAGAGCGGTGGATCGGTAGCGAGGGTGCATCTCAGTTTTGTAAATTTTGCTTAGGCTGCCTTAGGGACGGGCTCGCCCTCATTTTTTCGGTAGCCACTGTTAGGACAGTGCGTCCGGAAATGAAACGGGCAAGATGCCCGTTCCACCCACCGGGTCAAACAGCTTTAATGAGATGCACCCGGTAGTGAAATCCAACAAAACCATTGCCAGCGTTGGGTTTCACGATGTTCCACCCAACCTACTAAGCCAGAAAAGTCAGTCAAGCAGCAGTTTTGGATCAATAAGTGTCCTTTTCTGTCCTTCTCAACAACGACAATCACACAGATTTGTTATCTATGAATAAAAAGCGCAACCGTGATAGCGTTAGTGCCAGTCCTGAAGGAATAATGCGTCTTAAGCAAGCTAGAGCCAGTCAAAGAGATGACGAAGGTAATCCCCTAACTTATGAGGGCCTTGCAGTAAAAGCCAAGATGACCGATAGAACAGTTAAGCGCTTCTTTAGTGGAAAACGTGTGGATCGGAATAATGCGTACGCAATTATCGAAGCTTTAAATCTAAAACGGGAAGATGTACTATATCCAGATCCAGAAGAATCCTTGGTATTAGAATCTATAGAACAAATCCAAGCCAAGGATACGGGAGACTCGGAGCGTGCGGGGGAGTTAATTAAGGGACTAGAGACAGCACTAAGTGAGTTGAAAAAACGTGAAGAGGCTAGCCTTGAAGCTATGGAATGGCTCAAGGCTAACCGAAAAGCATTATCCCAAGAAGCTGCCGAAGCAGCTTTAAGGAAGCATTATGACCAGAATCCAAACAATGTAGATACAGATTATTCAGAGGATATTGAGGTATTTTCTCAAGAAATCATAAAATATTTGCAGTTGATCTATTACTGTTTAGACCTCAGAAATTGGAAGCCGATGGATAGAGCAATACAGGAATTTTTGATTCCTGTGAATAGGGATTTACAGCTTTATGTCGATGCACTCTATTTTATCAAAACCCAAAAGCTTAGTCTAAGTTTTACTCCCGAAGAAGCTAAAGAAATAACCCTTTACTTGGACTATCTCATCAATATAATTCCTATGAGATTATAAGCAGCTTTTTGAGTTAAAGCTTATATACAAAGTGTTATAGCTTTCCATAAATGCTTACCATCCTTTACCATTCTTTAGCTTTTGAAGCATTACTTGAAGTTTGGCTTCATCTCCTTGCTGAATTTTTTCGATTAGCAATTCTAGTATTTCGGCATATTGTGGAAACTTTTTAATAAGTTTTTGTAATTTTTCAATGAATTCTTCTTGAGGAGTTTTTGGCATTTTTAGTCTCTGCTTTTTCTAAGTTTGCTATAGCTAAGCTAGCTTGAATTAAACTATAAAATCCAGGACAGTTAGGGACAGATAAATAAGTGTCCCTAACTGTCCTTTTATAGTTAATTAACCCTGGTTTGCCCCAAGGCATAATCAAGACCAGGTACATGATAAATTATCCAGAAGTGATTTCTGGTTTTCCATATCCTATAAATTTTTTCTGGATTAAAATCAGATATCCGGAGATAGCTAAAGTTTTTTTTAGAAACCCTAACTGTAGCCAATCTCTGCAGTAACCCAGTGGTAAATGCTCATCAGTCACATTACTCTTGACGGAACTAATCACACATAAGTTCCACCATTGTCCCTTGAAGCTATCCCCTCAAAACCCCAACTTATACACCGCCCTCCCCTTAACCTCCTCCTAGAGAGGTTGTCAAAGATTTTTCCAAAAAAAACCGTCAGGTATTGACCACAACGAGACCATGACACTGGAAACAACCGCTGCAACTAAGGAATGAGATAAACCAATAATGCCTTCACTATTGATGTGACGTAGCATTAAATAATAAAATCATTGATTAATCGTTTATTGCACTGATTTTTTACTATACTAGTAAGAGGAAATTTAAGCGGTTATTAAGGAGAGATGTCACGCCGAATAAATCCGCCACAATTCGATGATTCAACTCAAAAACACTTAGGTGATGGGAAACAGAAGCCAGGCTCAAAGCAATCAGGAAGCCAAAGGGTAAAAGACGCTACAACCTTGAATAAATCTAGGAGGCAGCAGCAAAACCCCGACCAATTGTCACTGTTTGCTATGCGCGGGTCTCAACTTATTCCCAGCGCGATGATTTTGAAAGACAAGCTGAACGACTACGTTCAAGATTCCCAGAAGCAGAACACATATCAGAAATTGGCTCCGGACTCAATTTTAGGAGGGGACAATTCCTCGCCATTCTGGACAGATTTCTCCGAGGCGATCTCCAATGCCTTGTGGTTGCCCACCCAGACCGATTGCTCAGATTTGCCATCGAACTGGTTAGATGGCTGTGTGAAAAAAATCAGTGGCAACTCATGGTTTGGGGTGAGTGCAAGCTCAGCAAGGAGCAAGAATTGGTCTAAGATCTGCTGTCCATCCTCCATTGCTTCAGTTCTAGGCTTTACGGATTGGGAAAATACCAAAAGAAATTCCGGGAAGCGTTACAAGCAGACAAAAAGGCACAGCAACTCCCGAAAATCCACCAAACTAGCACCAAACAGTGTTAGGAAAATCAGGCTGTATCCAACTGCTGAACTGCACAAGGTTTGGAAGCAATGGCTGGCAGCCTACCGGCAAGTTTTTAACTGGGCACTGGAGCAGTTAAAAAACGGGTTTAATCTCAAAGATGACCTGCAAAAAGCCTACCGAAGCAGTTTGGTAATACCAGATTGGGTTAGGGAGTTACCTGGGCATCAAGCTCAAGAAGCTTGCGATGAGGCAATAGACGCCTACAGGCAAGGGAAAGCTAATGGCGGTGAAGCCAAGTTCAAGTCCTGCCGAAGTAAATCTCAAACCATTCAGTTCAAGGTGGGGAACTTCAAGAACGGTACTTGGTATCCCAAGAAAACCAAGGGTTTGACCTTTAAAGCATCAACACCTTTGCCTAGTCAATCCGAGTATGGTACTGAATTGGTTTATCAGCGGGGCAAGTGGTATGGATGTTTCCCCGCTCATGTGGAAACCGAACCTACCAAACAAGAAAGGGTAATTGCTCTCGACCCTGGAAACCGTGCTTTCTTGACGGGCTACGATGGTGAGAATGTCTTGGAGATTGGTAAGGGCGACATTGGGCGTATCAACCGACTGTGCTCACACCTTGACCAACTCCTTTCTCGTGCTAGCAAGTCTCCTTTCAAGCGGCAACGGCACAAAATGCGGAAAGCTGCCGACCGGATCAGGGAAAAGATTCAGTGCTTGGTCAAAGATTTGCACTCCAAGGTCGCATCATTTCTCATTGGCAAATACAAGTTAATCTTCCTGCCAACGTTTGCTACCAGTAAAATGGTACTCAAGTCATCGAGGAAGATTAACCGAAAAACCGTTAGGAATATGTTGAGTTGGAGTCATTACAAGTTTGCCCAGCATTTAACTCAGATGGCAGCTAGGAAGAATGTACTGGTGGTGCGGTGCAACGAATCCTACACCAGCAAAACTTGTACCAACTGTGGTCATCGGCACAACAAGCTAGGTGGCTCGAAAATTTTTCGATGTCCTGAATGCAAGATGGAATTGCCGAGGGACATCGGTGGCGGCCGAAACATCATGATTCGGTCTTTGCAGGCAGCTGCCTTCACCAGCAATGGTGATGCCATACTTGTTCAAGATGCTTGAAAAAAGCGTTTTGAGCTGGTTAAATGCTGCACTACCCAAAGGCTATTTCTGGTCATCCTGGTACTGATCCTGAAAATCCTCTTCAGTTAGCTCAAGCAGTAACAGCCTTGGGTGAACCCCGGATGTAAGCTTCCAGAAAATACCGCAAAAACTTCGGTGATACTGGGTCTGGCACTTTCTCGGCCATCACAATCACCTGGGGCAAATACAAATCTTGCTGTGCTGCCAACTGGTAGGCTAAGCCGAAACCATCACAGGAATTAAAGATAGGTGACATACTCCCACGCTGACTCTTTGAGTTCAGTGTGGGCTTCTTACCAACTCCAGCTACTGCTTAGGATACTCGGTAAGCTTTATTAACGATACGGGATGCCCCTCCGCACCGGAACAATACAATAAATTTTGTTTTTTTTAATTAGTAGGTGGCGGTTAGCTCTTATTTGGTTTTCCCTACTATATCTACTATAAACGATTAAAGATCCTGTCCGCAATTCATCTGACACTCATGCTGCGCATGTTCGTTGTGAGGCATAAGAGCGGATGAAGCTAACTGCAACCCTCGTGCGTTCGCGTAGCGTGGCCTACGGCCAATCGCATTCTTCAAGGCAAACCGCAGATCATCGATAGTCAACCGTTCCGTCTGATTGAGTTGAATTTCCCCCCGCTGCCCCTCTTGGGAAGTGCCACTGTGACCAGCAAAAAACAGAATATCCCACCCCTGCTCCCATAACTGCTGATTCAACTCCGATGCCTGGGGTTCCTGCC
>NZ_JAAHHZ010000276.1:0-6157 GCF_010672005.1 Moorena sp. SIO4A5
CTGCTCCCAGTAACAACAGTGATACATAAGTTCCTGCTTTTTTTAAGGGATTACGGGTGGTGTGATTAGATTTGGGGGTTTGATGGTCTACTAGCATAAGATTCTGTTGACAAAAGGGTAGATCGACTGGGACGCAGTGGGCTTGATAGTGGTTTTGAATCAGTTCCTGAATGACTGGGCTTTGATAATTGCTGGATTTACGCACTAAGTTTATTAAAACCGGGTTTATCTTGATCAATCAAAGGCTGAAATCGGTGTAATTACGTTAAGAAACCGGGTTTCTGCGTAAGTCCTATAATTTAATCTAGACATCTTCTGTTAATTTTCTGTGAGAGCAGTGTTTAACTTAGATTAAAATTATTGAGGGTTGGGACTTGAGAACAATCGGTAATAGAATTAGCTAGGGAAGCAGCCCTTTGCTTTGGGGGCTATAGCCTAGGGGCAAGCAGGGAGAAATAGTTCCTATCCAATATGATCATTAGTCTAGCGCATTCCCCTAGTAATGGAGGTTGACAATACTACCAATATGTGATGGGTTAACCGAACATCCATACACTTCTAAGATGAAATAGTGTCAGGAATCCTACCTATAGTGAGTTGGTAATGGATAATGGGTAATTGGTGATTCGCTAACTATTACTGATTACCGATTACTGATTACTTAGGAAGTGTGTTCAAGGGTAACGTCGTGTCAGTTAAATTCGGATTATGTAAGAGAAAATTGTTAAAATTTAAAACCAAATATTACCATATAATAGTAGAAAAAATAAGGAATATAAAAAATAATGTTTTTTAACAAAAAATTCTAATAATAAAAATTAGGTAGGTAAGGTATACTATATATAGCATCTGTTGTTGAGAAAAAAAAACTATACCAATCCGTGTAGGAATTGTGATAATTTTTGTTACCTTTTCCCTACTCCCTACTCCCTACTCCCAGATCCGCTGTTCCCAGATCCGCTGTTCCCTTTGGTATATAAATTGTAAGTTAAACAGATGGTGTTAAACTATGCAGGTTCATCGACTTCCAGCCCTTTCTGACAACTATATCTTCTTATTACACGACGCCAAGGGGAATATTGCTGCTGTTGTTGATCCAGCCGAGGCTAAACCAGTGGTACAGCGTCTGAGAGAACTGGATGCTGAATTAGTGGCTATTTTCAACACTCACCATCACATGGATCATGTGGGGGGAAATCGACAGTTGATGCAGCAGTTTCCAGATGTGTGTGTATATGGGGGAGCTGAAGACCGGGGTCGGATTCCTGGTCAACAGGTGTTTTTAGAAGAATGCGATCGCGTCGAGTTTGGTGATCGGATTGGTGAAGTCTTGTTCGTTCCCGGACACACCAGAGGACATATTGCCTACTACTTTCCCCCAGTAGTCCCTGGTGAAACCGGTGAACTCTTCTGTGGCGACACCCTCTTTGCAGGCGGTTGTGGCAGACTATTTGAAGGAACACCAGGCCAAATGGTAGAATCCATGAGCAAGCTAAGGGATTTACCAGATCATACACGAGTATGGTGTGCTCATGAGTACACCCTGAAAAATCTCCAATTTGCCCTGAGTGTCGATGGTCAAAACTCGGACTTACAAGGGAGATTTGCCCAAGTCCAAGAGGCGCGTCATCGTAAAGAGGCAACGGTACCCTCCCAGTTAGGGGTTGAAAAGCACACCAATCCATTTTTACGTTGGGAAGACCCTGCCCTACAGTCGGCTGTTCAGGCAAAAGAACCCGTTAAGACATTTGCACGGTTACGGGAGATGAAAGACCGATTCTAAGATTATTGATAAAGTCTTGATCAAGGGACATATTTCCTTGAGAATATGTCCCTTGATTAGTTGGACTATAATCAAGGTTGAGTTAATAAATTTAGTTAATCCAAGCAATAGAAAAAACCCATGCTTAGCGAATTGCAGCAGAGAAAATTGACCAGGTTGTTTAACCTGTACGATCAGCAAACAAACGGTGTTTTAACCCAAGCCGATTTTGAACGGATTACTGATAACCTTGCTGCGATCAGGGGTTGGACACCGGGGTCGCCATATTATGACAATCTTCTGGCTATTTACATGAGGATTTGGAATGGCGTGCAAAAATTTACCGACCAGAATCAAGACCAGCAAGTGACCTTGGATGAATGGTTGACTTATCACGAAAATGTCCTGAGTGACACCGACGGTAACGAAGCAGTAGTCAATGCTAAAGCGGCAGGGATTATTTTCCTATTAGATTCTGATAAAGACGATAAAGTTACTCTGGAAGAATACCGACAGTTTTTTAAGGCTTACGGTATTGACGACAGTCAAATTGAAGAAATTTTTGGACGCTTCGATCAGAACAATGATGGTTACATTGACAAACAAGAGATATTAGATCTAGTTACCGAATTCTATTACAGTCAAGATCCAGACGCTCCAGGAAACTGGATTTTCGGTTCCTACTGATGATTTAGTTTTGCCTATTGGCGGATATGTTATCCCCGAAAGGGTTTAACAAGAGTCGCGGAATTACCCAACCTACTGCGTAGAGGTTGGGGATGGATAGCGAACCGAGAACTTGAATTCAAAGTTTGACATTTTACTGCGAAATTTATATAATAAACAAGGTCGATAGTAAGGTTGAGGGCAGTGAAACATAAAGCCGTCAAAGTTAGAATCTATCCCACACAAGAGCAAGTCCAAGTATTAGCTCAGCATTTTGGATGTGCTCGTTGGTGGTGGAACTATGCCTTAAATCAGTGTATAGAAACTTACAAAGAAACAGGTTTTGGGCTAAAACAATCTGCACTCAACTCGATGCTGCCAAAACTTAAAAAGCAAAAAGAGACTGAATGGCTAAAAGATTGTTATTCTCAGGTTTTACAATCTGTGAGTCTAAATCTTAGTCGTGCATATCAAAATTTCTTTGAGGGCAGAGCCAAATATCCTAGATTCAAGTCATACCATCATCGTCAATCAATTCAGTACCCCCAAAATGTAAAACAAGTTGGTGACTGTTTAAAGTTCCCAGGAAAACTGGGCATTGTCAAAGCAGTAATTCATCGCCCATTAGATGGGGGAATAAAAACTGTAACAGTCAGTAGAGCCCCATCTGGGAAGTATTACGCTTCAGTATTGATGGAGTATGATTCTGTTGGCGCAGCCGTTCCTATGGAACTAAACGCCAAAGTATTTACAGAGGGAAAGGTTGTTGGTATTGATCTAGGAATCAAGGATTTTGCGATCACTTACGACGGCAACAAGACTTCTAAATTCAGCAATCCTAAACATTTAGCCAAATCCGAAAAGAAGTTAGCAAAAAAACAACGCATCGCTGCCAGAAAAAAGAAAGGCAGCAGTGGGAATAAAAAGGCGCGTCAAATTGTAGCTAAGGTATATGAACATATCGGAAATGTCCGCCAAGACTACTTACATAAACTATCCAGAAAAATAGTTGATAACAACCAAGTAGTAGTAGTTGAAAACCTGAATGTCAAGGGCATGGTTCGTAACCATAAATTAGCTAAGGCAATATCTGATCTAAGCTGGGGAACTTTTGTAAACTTCCTGTCTTATAAATGTGAAAAAGAGGGAAAAGTACTGGTTGAGATAGACCGATGGTTCCCTAGTTCCAAGACATGTTCTAATTGTCATTACCGAATAAAAGAGTTGCCACTAGATATAAGGGCTTGGATTTGCCCAAGTTGTGGGACTCATCATGATAGGGACGGTAATGCAGCAAAAAATATCAGAGCAGAAGGTATCAGAATGCTATCCTCCTCTGGGACGGGGGAGGTCAACGCCAGTGGAGAAGAAGTAAGACCAAGACGTGGACGCCCGTCCAAGTTAAGGCATTCTTCCGTGAAACTGGAAGCCCCAACCTCTACGTAGTAGGTTGGGGTAGTTCACAAAGTGTTTTAATTGACACCGAGCCCTCAGCCCTCAGCACTCAGCACTCAGCACTCAGCGCTAAGTTGCGATCGCTTACAAATTGTCGTAAGATGGAATGTTTGTCGAAGCATTATCCTTCACTCTAAACTATACCCGAAATTAAACACTATGGTAAAACGTGTACAAGTCGTTTTAAGCAAAGACGTTCATAAACTTGGAAAAGACGGTGATTTGGTAGAGGTAGCTCCCGGCTATGCTCGCAATTATCTGATTCCCCAAGGAATTGCAGTTAGGGCTACCTCTGGTGTTCTCAAGCAAGTTGAGCGGCGCAGAGAGCAAGAACGGCAGCGTATCCTCGAAATCAAGCGACAAGCTGAGTCGATGAAGACTGCTCTACAAACCATTAGCCGCTTTACTATCTCGAAGCAGTTGGGTGAAGATAATGCTATCTTCGGTACTGTTACCAGCCAAGACTTGGCAGATGCAATCCAAGAGTCTACGGGCAAAGAAATAGACCGCCGAGGTATTACTATCCCTGAGATTAGTCAACTTGGTTTCTATAATGCAGAAATTAAGCTTCATCCAGAAGTTACAGCCACTGTAGAAATTCATGTTGTTCCCAAATAAGTTAATTAATAGTTTGTTTAGTTTGTTGAGAGTTGACTGTTGATTGTATCATCCTGTCAACTCTCAATTAAACAACAGGTGCGACCCGTGATGGCGAGGTATTGCTCGCCATCACGGAAAGCGCACCTGAGGTGCTTAATTTGTTCAGATTGTATTAGTCAGGCTTTAGCTGTTCGCGTAGCTTGCGCGTAGCGCATTAGCTAATAGCACCTCAAGTAGCATGGGCTTTGGCTTCGACGCTGGGACATAGCGCATTAGCTGATAGCTGATAGCTGATAGCTGATAGCTGACCTTTACCCTGAACTCAATAGACGACTAGTTTACTATGACTCAAAAACCAGATTTTTCAGCGTTTGGTAACTCTATACCACCCCAAAATATTGATGCCGAGGAGTCTATTATCGGAGGAATTTTATTAGACCCAGAAGCCATGGGTCGAATTGGTGATTTCCTGAATCCGAAAGCCTTCTATGTCCGGATTCACCAAACCATTTACGAAGCTGCTTTATTACTTTATAGCCAGGGTAAACCGACGGATTTGATGAGTGTTACTACCTGGCTTTATGACAATGACTTATTAGAGAAAGTTGGGGGTCAAGCTAAGTTAGCTCAGCTAGTTGAACAGACGGTTTCAGCGGTCAATATTGACAGGTTCGCTAAGTTAGTGATGGACAAGTACCTGCGCCGTCAGCTAATCGAAGCCGGTAACGAGATTTTTAAGTTGGGTTATGAGACATCCTTGGAATTGGAAACGGTCCTTGACCAAGCGGAACAGAAAATTTTCAGTCTCACCCAATTGCGTCCTCAGCAAGGTCTAATCCCGATTTCTGAAACCCTAGTTCAAACGTTCCAAGATATAGAAAATCGTAATCAGGGTATTGATTTGCCTGGTATTCCATCAGACTTCTATGATTTGGATGCCCAAATTGGGGGGTTAAGTCCGTCTGACTTAATTATCATTGCTGGTAGACCATCAATGGGAAAAACTAGCTTAGCGTTAGGAATTGCTCGTAACGTAGCTGAAAAAATGCCAGTGGCAATTTTTAGCTTGGAAATGTCAAGAGAACAACTAGTGCAGCGGTTGTTAGCTAGTGAAGCGAAAATTGACAGTAACTTTCTCAGAGCTGGGCGCATTGCTCAAAATCAGTGGGCACCCTTGAGCGAAGCAATCGGTGTGTTATCAGATTTGCCTATTTATATTGATGATACCGCTAACCAGACTGTGATGCAAATGCGATCGCATGCTCGTCGTCTTCAAGCAGCCCAAGGGAGCCCATTGGGGTTAATTTTAATCGATTACTTACAGTTAATGGAAGGCAGTGGTAGTGAAAATCGAGTTCAGGAGTTGTCTCGGATTACTCGCTCTCTTAAAGGATTAGCTCGGGAACTGAAAGTCCCAGTGGTTGCTCTGTCTCAGTTAAGTCGAGCTGTGGAATCTCGCACCAACAAACGACCCATGATGTCGGATTTGAGAGAATCGGGTTCCATTGAGCAGGACTCGGATTTAATCATGATGCTTTATAGAGATTCTTATTATAATCCAGATTCACCAGATGGAGATACGGCAGAAGTCATCATTGTTAAAAATCGTAATGGTCCGACAGGAACGGTGAAACTTATCTTTAAACCTGGGTTAACCAAGTTCCTGAATATGGC
>NZ_JAAHHZ010000277.1:0-6132 GCF_010672005.1 Moorena sp. SIO4A5
GCCAAAGGGGGTTCCCCCCATGAGCAACTGCCGTGGTTTCCCCCACTCGCGCAAAGCATGGCTGACAGCGATGCTTTGCGCGAGTGGGGGAAACCCCCAAGACCGCGCTGCATCGCTGTCAGCCATGCTTTGCGCGAGTGGTTTGAAGTTACCGTAAGACAGGCTCGCCTTAATCAATAAGTTTTAATCATGCATCTGCATAGCCTACCAACCATTTTGGCTCAACGTAATCAGGTTTCGTCTCCGGGGAAACCCCCTGTTCCGAAGCTGCATCGCTTCTATTTTCCCCACACCCCACACCCGGTCACCCCATACCCTGTCTAGTTTAATGCCTTGTTGTCACCCCCTCAGTTTTGCAAGGTAATTAGCTTATCACTAGGAGAGCGTAACTGATCCCTGAATTTTTACAGCTAGAGTGTATCTGTTTAACCATTTCAAGGTAACTTG
Organism: Moorena sp. SIO4A5; assembly: GCF_010672005.1. Lineage (NCBI taxonomy): Bacteria > Bacillati > Cyanobacteriota > Cyanophyceae > Coleofasciculales > Coleofasciculaceae > Moorena > Moorena sp. SIO4A5. The sequence goes on from NZ_JAAHHZ010000277.1 coordinate 448, forward strand.
TCAACTGCTATGCCTTCCTGATTCAATTAATTTTTTTAAAAGTCTTGCTAGATAAATAAAAATCTAGTCAACCAGCCAATTAATACTACAATATCAGCAAAAATAAAGTACCATCATAAGTAGCTGCTTAGTTGTTTTTTTTTAGTTAATAGTTATTATTGTATTTTATCTTGTTATTTTTTTATTTTTAACAATTAAACATCATACAATCAATATAATTAATTGACTAAAGCCTTGCTCATAAAAAAAATTATGTAGAGACATTATAGCTAACATATCTACATAATATATAGCAAATATCAGTGATGTTTGAGGTACTTTTTCCTAGGCTTTATAGGAGGCAGGGAGCAGGGAGCACGGAGCAGGGAGCACGGAGCAGCGAAAAGGGAAGAGCGAACAGGTAAGAGGTAAAAAATATTGTATCCCTCATAACAATAATAAACGCTATATAGGAATATCTAAAAATAGATAAAGTCTCTACTCTGTTTATTGATCAGGGATTGCATAGATTCGCTGAACGCTGATAGGTGACGGCTGAAATGATAGCTAATAGCTAAAGATTCGTTGGTTTGAAAGCCAATACAACACCCTGAGATTACTAGTTAGTTCTAAACAGAAAGGTAGGTATATGACAAATCTAATCATACGTCCCATATACGACATCCAAGGTGAAGGTCATATCTCACCATTTGTTGGTGAGTCTGTCATCACTACAGGTATTGTGACTGGGGTAGCGAGCAACGGCTTCTACCTACAAGACCCTTATGGAGATAATAATGATGCCACCTCAGACGGAATTTTTGTCTTTACCGATTCTACTCCTACAGTCAGAATCGGTGACGAAGTGCAAGTGAGTGGTGATGTCGAAGAATTTCGGCCTAGTAACCGTTCCAATGACTTAACCCTGACTCAAATTACTAACCTAACTAATATTAGGGTCTTATCATCGAACAATTCTTTACCTACTGCAGTGGTTATCGGTGAAGACCGTACACTACCTACAGAAATTATTGATGATGATGATTTAACTGACTTCTACGAAAGCCTAGAAGGGATGCGGGTGCAAATCAATAATGCTGTAGCGGTTTCTGCTACCAATAGCTTTGGTGAAATTTGGGCGGTTCCAGGTGATGGCATTGCTATTAGTGACGGTGACTTCAATCCAGAGCGAATTCAGATTGATGACACTCTATTGAATGGCACCTCTCCTATGGTTAATGTGGGTGACGAGCTCGGTACTGTAACAGGGGTACTTAGCTACAGTTTCGGTAACTTTGAACTCCAGTCTACTGAACCAATTAGTGCTACATCCGGTAACCTAACTCCAGAAATAACGAATACAGAAACGTTACCAATTGTCGATGTAAAGAGTGAGTTTGCTGAGGAAGCTAGCGACAATGACCTAATTTTGGCTCCCTTGACCTTACCTGAGCCAACTATTATCAATGGCACCGCAGGTAGTGAGAAGCTGACTGGTACTGATAACAATGACATTATCACTGGTTTCCAAGGTCGAGATCTGCTCACTGGTGGTGGTGGTAATGATCAGTTTGTTTACACCTCAGAGCGAGATGCTGGCGATCAGATCACCGACTTTGAAGTGGGAAGTGACAAAATTGTTCTTACTGAGTTATTTAATAATAACGGAATTACAGTTGCTAATTATGCGGATGCGATTAATCAGGGCTTTCTGAGTTTTGCTTCAGAGGACAATTATGCTGTTGTTTTATTTGACAAAGATGGCTCTGATGACAGCAATTATCAAGGGGTTTTCAGGGAATTAGAACAGGAATTTCCGTTTCCTTCTTTAAATACTAACTCAGATGGAAGTCAGATATTTCTGGTTCTCGAAAATGTTGATGTTGTTGAGCTACATGATGCTAGTAATTTTGTGATATGAAAGGTTGAAGCTTAGGAGGTTAAAGGTTGAAGGTTGGGAGGTTGAAGGTTGAAGGTTGGGAGGTTGAAGGTTGAAGGTTGGGAGGTTGAAGGTTGAAGGTTGGGAGGTTGAAGGTTGAAGGTTGGGAGGTTGAAGGTTGAAGGTTGGGAGGTTAAAGGTTGAAGGTTGGGAGGTTGAATAATGTTGAATAATCTTTATCCTGTTCCAAATAATTTTTAACGTTATTTAGCTGATTTTCGGTGCTTCTCAAAGGCTACAATAAATCCCGCTACTGTTAGAGTTGGTAGTCTACTCAAAAGACCTCTTGCAAAGTTCCAAAACTATTGCTAGCTTGCCTACTCCCGACTCCCTAATCCCGACTCCCGACTCCCGACTCCCGACTCCCGACTCCCTATCATTTACGCCAAGATAAACGAACAGGCATTTCCGACCGTGGCATCAATTCTGGGATCTCATGGGTAGCTTTAAACCTTGCCATGCGGTTACCATACCAGTTAGCTCCTGGAAAAGCCGTTAAACCATGAGCAAACACACTGATCAACACCGTCAGTACCATAGTACTAAAAATAACTTCACTACCCTGAATTCCATCCCCCTCTAAAATTAGTAAACCATACAATATTGAAGCTACTCCCCTTGGTCCAAACCAGCCCAGAAATAAGATAGTATACCAACGCAACTTCATGCCAATCACGCTAATAGCAACCCCTACCATCCGAGCAATGGTCAGAGTAGCAATTGCGTATAATACCATCTGCCAATTGACGCTATCCAGAGCAGGAAACACCATCATTGAGCCATAAATCATAAAAATCAGCAGCACCAGCAACTGTCCCTCTGCTTCTCCAAACTCATACAAACAATCACAAATTGATGGAGCCGTATTCCCTAGGGTTAAGCCAGCACAAAACGCCGCAATAAAACCATTTCCCCCCACTAATTCTGCGATCGCATAAGCGCATAAGGACAGTCCTAATACCGATAAATCTTCAAAACTATGAGTAATCCACTTGCGGCGAACACTCTGTGACACCAACCAACCGCCAATATAGCCAACTGCTACCCCAACGATTGGCCCTAGAATCACTTGCATAGCAGCAAAGCGAAACCAAAAGCTTGCTGTTCCCGTCCCTTCCATTGTTCCAGCTAAGGAGAGGAAAATTAATAGAATCGGTAAGCAAATACCATCATTCAAACCACTTTCAACATTGAGGGATTGACGAATACAAATCGGAACACTCCGACTGCTGACCACCGCTTGTCCTAAAGCCGCATCAGTGGGAGCCAGAATTGTTGCCAACGCTGCTGCTTCCCAGAATTCTAACCTACCTCCAAGCAACAGTACTGCCAAAATTGTTCCTAGGATAATTGTCAGCGGTAGACCAATACCTAACAGACGTACTGGTAAATTGTAGTCTCGACGCAACAGTTTAAGATTAATCCGAGAAGCATCAGTGAACAAAACCAGAATCAAGGTAAATTCAGCAATTATCCGAACAAGCTCATGCTCTACCTCCAGATTCAATAAACCCAACAATTGCGGACTCAATAAAAGTCCAAAGGTAACAAAAGCCATCGGTGGAGTAATTATACTTTTCTCAATGCGCCCAGAAATTAAACCAAAGCCGAGGATAAATAGGGCAATAATCGCAAATAGTTCAGTGTTCATGGAATTTCTCTAAGTCCTGAGTGCGTCAGTGCTATAGCAAAGGGAACAGGGAGCAGGGAGTAGGGAGTAGGGAGCAGGGAGTAGGGAAAAAAACCTGTGTACCTCATAGTTATGAAAAGCGCTGATAGCTGATAGCTGATAGCTGATAGCTGATAGCTGATAGCTGATAGCTGATAGCTGATAGCTGATAGCTGATAGCTGATAGCTGATAGCTGATAGCTTAAGTTACAAAAGTCTCTTCTTGCCACCCAAGCCAATCAGCCAGATCACAACAAACAACCAGTGAATGAAGACAGCTGTCCAGATCGAGCCACTTTGAATATAAGCAATAGTACAAATAATTCCCAAAAGCGTAGCTAGAAATATAAAAATAGGTTTAAAAAATGTTTCCCGTGCCGCCGGATAGAAGGTGATAGCATTCAGCGGATGATAAATAACAAAAATGACTAAACTGACTGTAGACCAAGCGAATAGTGAAATTAAGGAAGGGTTTTCTGAGGGATGAGGTAATAATAAAACCCGGAAAAATGTCTCCTCAGCTATTGCTGGGGTAAACAGAGCAGTTATCATAATCTTTAGTACTGGATGCCAAGAGGTTTTGACATTAACAGCACTTACATCAGTTTCCCTCAATAAAGGGGATAATGAGGTATCATGATCAGTTTCTTTTGATAAGGGGGATAATGGGGATTGATCAATAGTAAGTAAGTTTTGATCTAGTTGCAGAAAGCCATTACGTAAACCAATCGGTAAAGCAATTAAACCATAGATCATAATTAAGATAACTACAATTACCCAAGCTTTCCAATCAGGAAACGTTAATATCCCAGCCATCAAGCGCTCGGTAACTCTTTCAGCAAATTTGGCCGATATCTCCATAGTGACATCTCCATACTGACATCTCTATAACGTAAGCATTCAGCCGTCAGCCATCAGTAGTCAGTAGTCAGTGTTTAGTAGTCAGTTGTGAGCGGTCAAGCCTTGGCCTTTGGCACCTCAAGTACCATGCACGTAGCCCATTAGCTGATAGCTGATAGCTGTTCGCGTTCGCGAAGCGTGGCCATTCGCGTAGCGTGGCCAACGGCCAAGGCCAAGCGTGCGCGTAGCGCATAAGCTGATAGCTTACTCTATAACTATTAACATAAGCATGTTAATACTTCTAAAGATTTACCAAACCATGACGCGATCGCATAAATTTAATCACTCCAGGTTCAGACCCTCCAGCAATCTTAATAAATCCATTTTTTTCCAAAACTCGGATAGATGGAATCAATTCCGGTAACGTCTCTGCTATCACTACCTCAATTGTGACATGGGAAAATGCCCAACTAATCAGTGCATTAACTGCTTCCGTAGCGTATCCAAACCTTTGAAACTCTGGTAGCACAGAATAGCCGATTTCTACCATACCATCCGGGGTAGCTTGTCCCTTAAAACCACCAATACCGATTAATACTCGTTCATTTTTGCTGTTGTCTAGAAGAACAAAATACCAGCACCACCAACCAATCTGATCCGAGCCCTCCCTTAACCGTTGTGCAGTCAATTCCATAGTGCCAGCATGATAGCCTTCTGGGGGCCAAGCTTTTGGAATGTGAGCATCAATTAAAGCAGTAAACCGTGAGGGAGTCATTTCTGATTGCACCAGTTCTGGTGTACCGGCAATAAGTTCCAATCGATCTGTGGTGATGCTGATGTAATTCAAGGTTTAAAATTCCCCATATTTAAGGTTTAATAACGTTTAATTTAATGGTTAAATCAACCAACGTTTAAATTTTGGTTTTATTAACATCATTTTTTTATTTTTAACCAGAATTCATACTTAAGCTATCAGCTATCAGCTATCAGCTATCAGCTTATGGGCTATGGGTAAGCTACGATAACAGCTTTTCAATCAAACAGGTAACCTTCATTTAATCTGATTTAAGTCTGCACCTCAAGTAGCTTCAGCTAAAGGCTGACGGCTGAATGCTGACGGCTGTTCGCGCAGCGTGCGCGTAGCGCATATGCTTACATTCATACTCCCTTAAATCCGACTTCCATTTCTTTCGTCGATTCTCTCACAATTAGAGTATCAGTTTTAGGAAGTTTGCGAGCAATACCAATTTGATTTAGG
>NZ_JAAHHZ010000278.1:0-6121 GCF_010672005.1 Moorena sp. SIO4A5
ACTAAAAACTTCCTTGATATACCCCATGTCCGTGTGCCTCTAATTCTGGGAATTCATGGACGGAAGGGGGAGGGTAAGTCCTTTCAGTGTGAGCTTGTGTTCGAGCGCATGGGCATTGAAGCGGTTCATATGTCTTCTGGTGAGCTAGAAAGCCCAGATGCTGGGGATCCAGCCCGTCTGATCCGCTTGCGCTACCGAGAAACCGCTGAAATGATCCGAGTCAAGGGTAAGATGTGTGTGCTGATGATCAATGACTTGGATGCTGGGGCGGGACGGTTCGATGAACGCACCCAATATACGGTAAATACCCAGCTGGTGCATGGTACTTTGATGAACATTGCTGATAATCCCACCAATGTCCAACTTCCAGGGAGTTATGACTCACAACCGATCCACCGAGTACCGATTATTGTCACTGGTAATGATTTTTCTACTCTCTATGCGCCCTTGACTCGGGATGGTCGGATGGCGAAATTCTACTGGCAGCCCAACCGAGAAGACCGGATTGGTATTGTTAGTGGTATCTTTCACGAAGATGGACTCTCTACCGGGGAGATTGAACAACTGATTGATACCTTCGACAATCAAGCGATTGATTTCTTCAGTGCTTTGCGATCGCGTATTTACGATGAACAAATCCGTAAGTTTATTTACGATATTGGTATAGACCGAGTTTCCTCTCGTGTAGTCAACAGTAAGGAAGGACCGCCCAAATTTGAAACACCAAACTTTAGCATCTCCCGCTTAATTGAGTTTGGAGAACTGATTAAAGCTGAACAGCAACGGTTGGAACTCAGCGGACTAGCTAGGGAGTACAATCAAGTCCCCTCCCTGACGAGCCAAGCAACTAATACAAATACTAGAAATACTAATTATAATATCCCAACCCCTGACCAACCTCAAGCAAACCACAAGGCACCTGTATCCAATCCAGTCATCAGTGAGTCAACTAGCCCTAAAGTCACGAACGGCTTAAATCACTCTGAGACAGGACAGCGCAATGGTAGCAAAAAGCCCTTACATCTAGGATTAGATCTAGAAACCCAAGACCAGATTGGAGAGCTTTTGGCTCAAGGTTACCGCCTTACCCTAGAATACGGCAATGAGCGTCGGGTTAAGAATAATGCTTGGAAAAGTGGGAATCCATTACCAGAAAACAATGTATCGGAAGCGATCGCTGCTTTGACAGAACGCTTAGGGGAGCATAAGGGTGAGTATGTGCGCCTAATTGGTATCGACACCAAAGCCAAGCGGCGGGTTCTGGAAAAGATTATTCAACGCCCTTGAGATCTCTCCTGCTTGAAGATAGGGAGATGGGGAGATGGGGAGATGGGGAGATGGGGAGATGGGGGAGTGTGGGAAGTGTGGGGAGATGGGGAGATGGGGAGATGGGGGAGTGTGGGAAGTGTGGGGAGATGGGGAGATGGGGAGATGGGGAGATGGGGAGATGGGGAGATGGGGATATGGGGAGATGGGGAGATGGGGAGTAAGATCAGTTTTCCCTCTTGCCGATTCCCGATTCCCTCTTGCCGATTCCCGATTCCCTCTTGCCGATTCCCGACTCCCGACTCCCGACTCCATGGGGAGATGGGGAGATGGGGAGTAAGATCAGTTTTCCCTCTTGCCGATTCCCGATTCCCTCTTGCCGATTCCCGATTCCCTCTTGCCGATTCCCGACTCCCGACTCCCGACTCCCGATTCCCGACTCCCGACTCCCGACTCCCGACTCCCTTAACCAATTAACCATTAAAAGCTAGTAACTATAACATGACTAATGACAATAACTTGATTTACTCCTACCCACCCCTAAAAGCTGGAACTTTACTCAAACGCTACAAACGCTTTCTTGCGGATATTGAACTGCCATCAGGGGAAATTATTACTGCTCACTGCGCCAATACTGGCCCAATGATTGGAGTTTCAACTATTGGCTCTCCTGTACAAGTGTCCCATAGTGATAACCCAAAGCGGAAGTTACCATACACTTGGGAAATGATTCAGGTCAAGGACAATGAACCCACTTGGGTAGGGGTTAATACGGCTTTACCTAATCGAGTGATTAAGTTAGCGTTGGAACAAAAACTGATTCCCGAATTAGCGGACAGCTACAGCGAAATTCGCCCTGAGGTGCGTTACGGAAAAGAACGGAAAAGCCGCGTGGATTTTTTACTGACTGGCTCAGAGCGCCCGATTTATTTAGAAGTGAAAAGTGCTACCTTAGCTGAAGAGAATCGTGCTTTATTCCCTGATACAGTTACTACTCGTGGACAAAAACATCTGCAAGAACTGATGGCAGTACTTCCCGAAGCACGAGCCGTGATGCTTTATTTTATTAATCGTGCTGATTGTTTGCACTTTTCCCCTGGTGATAAGTATGATCCAGACTATGGTAAACTCTTAAGAGAAGCAGTTAGCAATGGTTTGGAAGTGTTGCCTTGTCGCTTTGAAATTACCCCGTCAGGAGTTCGCTATTTGGGGTTAGCAACCTTTGAGTGTTGATGGTGTTAGTAGGTTATAGCAGTTCTCAATTATTATTTATTGGTAATGGGTAGTTTACAATTATCAATTCCCCATTACCATAACCCAAAAATCCACAGACTCTTTGATAAGTGATTAACTGGATTTGATCTAATCTTTAATCAAATTCAACCTTAGGAAACTATGCCAGTATAGCGGTTTTTAAGCTAGTAAGGTACAATAATGATGATACATTCTAATAAAAAACCATGAAACCCTACTCCGTTGATCTTAGACAAAAAATTATTGATGTTTATACTCAAGGTAATATCTCTCAACGTCAGCTTGCTAAACAGTTCAATGTTGCCTTAAGCTTTGTTCAAAAATTACTCAAACAGTATCGGGACACTGGAAATATTGCCCCGAAAATTCGCACTCAACAAACTCCGACAAAACTTAAGCCAAAACAATTAACGATTCTCAAAAATCTGGTGACCATGACTAATGACGCTACTTTAGAAGAACTGCGGAACATGAAGCGCGAAAGAAACCGGAGTTTTCATTGGTATTTCCACAGTATATAGAATGCTAAAGCGTCTAAAAATAACCCGAAAAAAAAACACTGTACGCCACAAAAAAAGGCACAGATGAGGTACAAAAACAACGTTTACATTTCTGGGAAAAGGTTAGGGATATTAACGAAAAAGACCTGATTTTCCGTATTGGAATCCGGAGTGAATTTAGCAATGGTTCGTCTCTTTGCTCGCTCTGAACAGGGTCAACGTGCTTATGGTCAGCGCCCTTATAGGAAAGGTCAAAATCTTTCACTCATTAGTGCCATAAGTTGTGAATCTATCCTCGCCAGCACCTGTTTGTTGGGAAAAACTGATGCCATCACTTTTGAAGCTTTTATTTCTCAAAAATTAGTCCCTAAACTTTGGAGTGGAGCTTGTGTAATCATGGACAATTATTCAATTCATAAAGGAGATGAAACTAGAGATTTAATTGAAGCAACGGGTGCTAAATTAATCTATCTTCCCACTTACTCCCCTGAATTTAACCCGATTGAACATTGTTGGTCAAAGATCAAAAGTATTTTACGTAAAATTGGTGCAAGAACTTATCTTGATTTAGTAGAAGCTATTGAATTTGCTTTTAATCAAATCTCCCTTAAGGATATTCGTAATTGGTTTGCTCATTGTTGTTATTGTACCTCATTAGACTAAAAACCGCTATAGCAAATTCAAAGGTTTTGAAGTGAATGCCTTGTTGGTTCTTCCGATCCTGTTATCCTAAATAGGATCGGAAGAGCGACTTGATCTTTAGGGCAATAATGTTACTGCCTCTCGGTCTGCATACCGTAGCATGGCTTCATAAGGAGTTAATCCTGAAGATGCTGATAATGCTTTAATTTCAGTGACTAAAAACTTAACCACATCCCTGACGACTAGGTGAGCTAGAGGTTTATCGAAAGGAACACCTGCATTGCTTTGCCGCCAGAACCACTCTACCCGAGAGGTTAACGCTCCTCCCAATGTCAAAACTTGACCAGGTAAGGCGAAAACGCCATGTTGCTGAACTCGCTGCATTAGTTCAGCACCTGCTTCACCTCCAGGAATTGCCATATTATGAGCCAGGAGTAAGGTTGTACCCCTGGGCATTGTCTCCCAAAAAGAGTTTTCCAATTCCTGTCCAACGGTAGTAGCAACAATTAATCCTCCTCGCTCCAAACAATCTGTAGTGAAGGCTTTTTGCTTGGAGGGAAGCTTTAATAAGTTATCTGGAGGGACAATTCCACTATTAGGATCATCATACACCAGATCACAAACAGCTACATTTTGGTATGTCTCTCGCAAAAAGTACTTCAAAACGTCAGAACCCATGGCTCCCACTGCCCCAATTAAGGTAACTCGGTCTTCTTTCTGTTGTTGGAAACCAAGGGTTTCAATCGCTGAGATAATACCTGTTGCTGAGTAGGAAGATTTACCACCACATCCTCCCTGATCACAATTAATGCCGAGAGAATGAGGAGTAAATCGGTTCAAAGTATCCGCCAAACCAGCAAACCGACCAAAATCCGGAGTCAACTTGATCTTGCCTTGTTTTTGATTGAGGGATTCGCCAATGTGTTGAAAAATTGGTGAAATGGTAGAATCCCAATCTGGATGTTCTGGATTAACAAGGATGTCAGCAGTATCTTGGTGCTTGGGTCTGATTACGCAGCGAGCACCACCAACTTTGCTGTCCAAGAAACCTCCAGGAAGTCGATCGCTATAGTGGTTTAAAACACCTTTGCTTAATGCTGCATTGATCAGTTGATTTTTCAGGGCACTTTCAGACCACATCAATCGCTCGCAGATTTGCTTAGCTTCTGACTCCTGAGTATCAGGAGTTACCATTCGCGTTCCCCCATAAGAGTAGTTTACGGTTGGATTATTATCATTTGCGATAAAGATTTCAGCCAAATCATGATCTAACTTTTCGATTGTATTCGCCATTATTTGTTGATTGCTCCTTTTAAAGTTCAAACCCAACGATATAAGTCCAAAAAAGACTCAGTAACCCCTCACTATCCAACTAGTTTATAGTAAAAAAAAATCTGGATAGGGTGTTACAGGCATAAACAAGCCTTAAATATACTCTAAGACGGGTTGGCTATCTTCTCCATAACAACTGCTTCAAAGTCTTGTATTTATGTAAAAGGCTTGAACATTTGCTCGGGGTTCTTAAAAGCCTTAAATTCCAGAACATTTCCACAAGGATCGTGAAAATAAATCGTTCCTTGTTCTCCATTTTTGCCGACAAAACGTACTCGCGGACCAATTGTAAATTCGATGCCTTTTTCCTTTAAACGTTCAACTAAGCTTTCCCATTCTTCCCATTCTAAAATTATGCCAAAATGACGAACAGGGATGTTTAAAGGAGTTTGATCTCGATCAACGTGGTTGCTAGGTATATCTCGCGTTGCCTCCTGGGGTTGTAAATAGGCTGAAACGGAATTACCATAGAGGTTAAAATCAACCCATAAATCTGTACTACGTCCTTCTTTACAGCCAATCACACCACAATAAAATTGGCGTGTTTCTTCGAGATCGGCAACAGGAAAAGCTAAATGAAAAGGTTTAGATCCGGTCATACAGAACTGAGTATTAGATTTAGACTGTGATTTTATTTTATTAATTAAATCACGTATATCATTAAACAGCTTTTTTTTTATTTCCTCATTATCTTAACGAAAACTTTATTTTTTTTACTTTTCTTAATTATTCAGGTTGTGGGGTTGACAAAAGGGTAAAAATGAGCATAGTAATCCCTGAAGGCGTGACATGAGCCCCCTCAGATACCTGATCAACTAATGTCTATAGTGGAAGATTGTCTGCCGTTTTATGAGAAATTCTATCAAGAGGTATAATTTTGCCTGCCAAGTTAACTAGCTCTGACAATAACGTGCATGTAGATTTAGGAGAAGTATAAATGAAGGACAGCATCGACAATATATGTTTTAGCTTCTGGAACTCTGCGGTTCTCAGAGCGGCCATAAAACTTGGAATATTTCCTTTACTGGAACAACCTATTTCTGCCCGAGAAGTCTCCGATCACCTCAAAGCTAATCCTGGTTTTGTCCAAGCTTTTCTTGAATCCTGTGCTGGATTAGGTCTGCTGG
>NZ_JAAHHZ010000279.1:0-6120 GCF_010672005.1 Moorena sp. SIO4A5
GCGCTAGTACAACTACGGCCTCTGGTTCATTGAAACCTGTCAAGTAAAAAAAATCGCTATCCTGTCGGAAATTGTATTCCACAGTATTATGCATAATGGCAACCGGGGCGCTCCGAAAGATAGCGGTCCCGTTGCCAATCTTACTCATCAACTGTTCACGACGCTCTTTATATTCGGTTTGTGGAATCATCCTTAGTTATTGGTTAGTTGTTCGCTATATTTCTTTTTAGCCTAAGCCCACCTAGATATAACCGGTTAATGGCAATTTTACCGTATAGGTTGTACCAACTCCGACTTGACTAGTTAAGAGGATGTCTGAAAAGTAATTGGCTAACACATCCTGCTGTTTGACTAACTGATACTTCTAACTGGTGCCTATAGAGAGCTATTTGAACGCACCCCAGCTAAATTAAAAATTATAGCTGGGGATTCTTATGCTAGGTTGGACTGAGATAGCTTCCATAAACTACTGAGCGTCACTGGAGTTCTCAGCGTGTGGGACTCCACCAGTCCAGAAAAGCGGTTGCAGTCTGGGTAAGGGGCTAGGCAAGCCCATTCTAAAAGTTGTAGTTGTAACTCATTAGTTGAATCACTGACCCATCCTGGGATAAATCCCTTGAGCTAATCCTAATGGTATCGTTTTTGGCACGGCGTATGGGTGTGTCCTTCATCAATGTTAAAAACTCCTCCAGTGGCAAAATATCACACTGTTCGGCATCAGCGGCCTTGGTTCGGAAATGAGTAGGAATCATGATCTTGGCCTTAAGGAAATCAAATGCCTGTTTAGCTTCTTGAGGGTTGTAAGCTTTCGGTCCCCCTCCTACTGGAATCAACGCTAAATCAGGACGCCCGATCAGAATTTTCTGCTCAATATCTAGAGGTGCTGCTGCTCCTCCCAGGTGTAGGATATTGATACCATTTTGAGTCCATTTCCAAGCCACATTATTACCAAACCGACGTCCACCGACTCGGTCGTGAGGAATACTAATTCCTTCGAATTTTAGCCCATTTACTTGAAAAATACCCGGTTCAAAGAGGAGCCGGGGACTCCCCGGTATTCCTTCCGCTGCGCCTTCATCTAGTAATAGGCTACTGATTAGGACTAAATCTGCCTCTACTTTTGGTGATTTATATCTAGCCGTACACCCAATGGTTTGGAATGGGTTAACTAAAACTCGCACACCACCCCCAGTAAATAAAAAGCAGGTATGACCAAGCCACTGTACTGTCAGTACATTGCGTGATGGCTGTGCTTGGTAAGAACTGAGCCCAGAAGCTAACCCGGTTGAAAGAGTTGTGAGTACACCGGCACTGACATAGCGCATCAACTGTCGCCGTTTCATGGTTTCTTGGAAACAAGTTTATTTTCAGGGAGATATAGAGAGAGTAGCAGATGCTGGCAGGGATTCTAAGAAGTTTTTTAGAAGTTGCTTACCAGAACAGGTCAAAATACTCTCTGGATGAAATTGGACGCCTTCGAGGTGGGGATAGTTCCGATGTCTAACTCCCATAATTGTGCCATCATCTACCCAAGCCGTGATTTCCAAGACATCAGGACAGCTGCTGCGGTCAATAACTAAGCTATGGTATCGAGTCGCTGTGAAAGGATTGGGTAATTCCCGAAAAACCCCAACCCCAGTGTGATGAATCTCTGAGGTTTTGCCATGCATCAATACTGGTGCCGAAACAATTTTCCCACCAAATACCTGACCCAAGGCTTGATGACCCAAGCAAACCCCTAGAATTGGTATATTTGACACGAAATTGCTGTAGATAGCACTTGATATGCCAGCATCTTCAGGACGTCCTGGTCCTGGAGAAATCACTACCCCATCTGGGTTGAGTTGGCGAATTTTCTGTAAATCAATTTTATCATTGCGATAGACCTGAATCTCTGATGCAACAGGTAATTGGGTACCCAATTCTCCTAGGTACTGTACTAAGTTGTAAGTAAAGCTGTCGTAGTTGTCAATGACAATAATCATGATCGGTTACTCCCGATTGACCATAGGTTGCAGGTTATAGATTATAGGTTACAACTTAATTGAACTCTGCCCTGGTTTTAAGCTTAGTATTCCAATCAGAATTGAGAATATCTCTTCTGTATCCCTAGGAATAGTCTGACTTTGAATAGTTTTGGCAATGTGCTTCCGTTTCCTATCAAGGGTTCCAAATTTCCAAATATCCCCCAGAGTAACAGCGCCATAGAGGACTTCAATAGATTCGCTATCTTCATACTTATCTAAAGCAATTAATTCTGCTGCTAACTGGTTGAAACCACCATCAATATCTTTCTTTTTGGCTTCTATAATAATCAGATTTTGACTACTTTTTAATAAGTAGTCTAGCGCTCCCCCTAGCTGATCGTTAATGTCTAGGGGATACTCAACATTGACTTTAACTGGGAGCAGCTTGGCAATTTCCAGGATTAGTGGGGCAATCAGAAATTCCCGTTTGGCAATTTCCGAGGTAATGCTTATTTTGGGAATAATGGTGTAGTAGGTATGGTTGAGCTGTTGAATGATATCTAGGTCATAGTTAGTAGACTTAGGGAGGTCAATTACTTCAATGGCAAAGGAGTAACCAAACTCACCAACAATTTCCTCAGTGGGATTGGTCATCGCAAAATAGTCACTAAATGTATACTTTCGGTTTTCTTTGAATATCGATTTTTTCATAAGTTAATTTGTTAGCAATCAGCTATCAGCGTGTCGCGTATCAGTTATCAGCTTATGGGTTAGGTCTCAGCGTCGAAGCCTGTGCCACGGTAGAAGCCTGTGCCACGCTACTTGACTTTTGAATAAAACAGGTAAGCATTAGTTTAATCTTTGTTACGTCAGCTTCTCCCTGGCCGTAAGGATTAAGCGGAGTGCTGAGTGCTGAGTGCTGAGTGCTGAGTGCTGAATGCTTACCCGATCAGCTAAGAGCTCCAAATAGATCATAATCCCGAGAATAAGGAATTCTGGCTCTTAATGTTGTTTAGCGATCGCATTGCTTAAATTGTAGTCAAATCTTGATTTTTGTAAGTAATCAAGTATTTATACTTATTTATTCTGGTTAAGAGCGATTGGCCTTAGGCCTCAGCTTCCGCTAAAAGCGATCGCACTCGACTACCCAACAACCAGCAAACCCGAGCTTGGCTTCACCCTCTTAATGTTGTTTAGCGATCGCATTGGTTAAATTGTAGTCAAATCTTGATTTTTGTAAGTAATCAAGTATTTATACTTATTTATTCTGGTTAAGAGCGATCGCTATTTATAGTTGGTAAGTGCTATGACAGTCAGCGACTAATCGCTTTTTTAAGATGTACTTTATAATTTACTTTATCAACAGTCTCTTAGGCTACGGCGCACATCTGTTCCAATATCATAACGAGATAGTTTGATGTCTAAGATATGATTAGACCCAATCAGGAGACTGATAAACTATGGCATTTAGCGACTTTAAAACTATTGCTGATGTACAGAAACACTATCAAATTAAATACGAAGAGGGAACGTTTATAGTTTCTCAAGACACTGACCCACCAGAAATTTTTTTGAAAGACCTAGAGTTTTATAAAGAAACGATAGATGTATTCAGCTCGGAAGCTTCCCGGAGTGAAATTATCATTTCCCCATTGTTGCGATAACTCTATAAAAAATACTATAAAACCTATGCTTTCTGGATTCAAAAAAGCATTTTCTATGACCAAGTGCTTTCAGGGACTCCTGACTATATATTTTCGACAAAATCGGAATTAGGAAAAACGGTTTTAGAAAAACCACTGGTTATTATTGTTGAAGCGAAGAAAAATGATTTTCAACAAGGTTGGGGGCAATGCCTTGCCGAGTTGGTAGCTTCCAAAAAAATATTAGGTGCGCTTTCCGTTGGCGAATTAAATTCGCCACGGGTCGCACCTCAAGATGTTCAACGTCCTGTTTATGGCATAGTTACTGATGGTAATTTATGGCAATTTGGACGATTACAAAGGGACATTTTTACTCAAAATATCGAGAATTTTACGATTGATAAATTGTCAGGATTATATGGAGCATTAGACTATCTTATCCTGTTAACGGAAAACTATACTAGTAATCAGTAATATTCGTTATTACCTTCAACTATTATAATTCCTGTCCCCCATTAATCTCACGCTCCCTGATCGGGTGAGACATGAGGCAACTGCTGGTCGAATGATCAACGTGGCTCAAAGCCTTGCTAGTCAATCAATTTACTCCAAGTTTGTGGTCCGACGATACCATCAGCCGTTAAACCTTGTTGTTTCTGAAATCTGATCACAGCACTTGCGGTGCCTGAACCAAAGATACCATCTGCCTGAGTTCCCACCCGACGTTGGAGATATTTTACCGTGGTCCCTCCAGCATGATTAGGTCTAAGTATGGGTTGCTCAAGAATCTGATTAATAGTCTTCCATGTGGTCGAGTCACCAATTCCAGTTTGGTTAATTCCTACAATAGCTTGAAATGTTTTTATTGCTGCTATAGTCGCCTGATCAAGGGAGCCATTTTCTACTAATGGCTGACCAGCAGGACTTTTAACTTTTAAGCGATTGAGAGCTTTTTGTAATTCTATAACATTATCGTCAGAGGAAGATTTAGTAGTTGGTGGCTCTTCTCCTGTTAATCCTTTAACAATTGCATTAGCCAATGCTTCTGGATCGTAGAGTTCCATATCTTTCTGGGAATCACAAAAGCAGCTTTCTATGAGAATTGCTGGCATATTGGTATATCGGAGGACATATAAATGAGAGCCATTTTTAACCTTTCTATTGAAGTAACCTAACTCCACTATCTTTTCTAAAACTGGCTGGGCAATTTTTTTGGCAGTATCACTAATCGCAAATACTTCTGTTCCATTAGCTTGGCCATTAAATGCATTAAAATGAATTGAAACAAACTGATCAACTCGATTAGCATTGGCTATATTGCACCGTTGCCGCAGCGAGCTGCCCAAAGTACTCGCACTCTTAGGCTTGCATTCAACTACCTGATGTCCCAAGTCTCTCAATTTTGAAATTACTCTCGTTCCCACGTCCCTATTCATTTCATCTTCTACTCTGATACCTTGAGCTCCTGTATCAGCACGCAAGTTGTGACCAATATCAATTCCGTACTTCATGAAACCTTCTCAATCTCTATAATTAGCCCTTTTCTCTAATTCTGTTCTATGTTAGTGGATTTAAGCCAAGGGTGCTTAACAAAATTTAATAAACGGCTGCTAAATGGACAACTCACACTGAACACTTGTTTTTTTCTAAATTGATCCGGATCAAGAAACCTTAAGGAATAACATCATAGGACTTTAAATGATTGTCCGAGTATAATATCAAGTCCGGTTAACTAGCCATAATCAAGAAAATTGATGGGGAGATAGGGAGATAGGGAGATAGGGAGATGGGGAGATAGGGAGATAGGGAGATGGGGAGATGGGGAGATGGGGAGATGGGGAGATTTTTATTAAAGGGTAATTATCCGCAGATGCTATCATAAGCAATTGTTCTGAACTTTAATCTGAACTTTAACTTGAACCTTGAGCACAGCATAAAGTAATGGGCAATAGGAAATTGGCTGACAATTCCCCATTACCCATTACCTTGTCCCAAATTACCAACTAACTAGCTGTAGCCTTCTTTTGCTTTAGCCTTTCGGGTTGTTGATATTAAAACCCAGGCTTTGTGATTGCTACAATGCTACAATTGAACGGTCACTGTCTTGACCTCGGTGTATTGCTGCAAGCCATACTCCCCAAGTTCACGACCAATCCCAGACTGCTTGAAACCACCGAAGGGAGCAGCGGCATCAAACACATCATAGCAATTCACCCAGACAGTACCAGCACGGACATTGTTTGCGATCGCATGAGCTTTAGTAATATCCTTTGTCCACACGGCTGCGGCTAAGCCATAAATAGTATTATTTGCCCGCTGAATCACTTCATCGATATCTTTGAACTTAATAATGCTCATCACTGGGCCAAAGATTTCTTCTTGAGCAATCTTCATCTGATCTTGGACATCAACAAACACTGTCGGTTCGATGAAGTAACCGCGATCGCCAACTCGGCCACCACCACACAACATCTGAGCTCCTTCCTGCTGACCAGACTCAATATAGCCCA
>NZ_JAAHHZ010000028.1:0-99651 GCF_010672005.1 Moorena sp. SIO4A5
ACTTAGAGGTAGTTAAGCTGCTCTCTGAAGTGATTAAAGATATGGCAGAGGGAGAAATCCAACAAGGACTGAGTCGATTTGACACCACGACAACTATAGAAGGCTACTTGGCAAAGACTTATAACAAAACAGCTTCACTGATGGCTAATAGTGCTAAAGCAGCAGGATGCCTAAGTGGTGTTTCAGATCAGGTAGCCGACAATTTATATCACTATGGACGTAATTTGGGGTTGGCGTTTCAGATTGTAGATGATATTCTAGACTTTACAGCTTCCACAGATGTGTTAGGTAAGCCCGCAGGGTCAGATTTAGTTAGTGGAAACCTCACAGCACCAGTTTTATTTGCCCTCGAAGAAAAACCCTACCTAGAGGTGCTCATAGAGCGAGAGTTTGCCCAGCCGGAGGATAAAGAACAAGCCTTGGCACTGGTCAGGGATAGTAAAGGAATTAAGCGATCGCGGGAAATGGCTGCCAAATATGCTAAGGCAGCAGTTAAGAATATATCAGTGTTGAAACCCTCAGAATCGAAGCAAGCTCTGATTGATCTGAGCGACTATGTCTTGAGTCGCTTATACTAGAACCTTGGGTATACTAGAACCTTGGGGATTGTACTCTAAGCATGGCTTGGCATAGGTAATCGGTAATGGATAATCGGTAATGGCTCAGGAGTAATGACAATTACCAATTATCTTTTTCCTGAATACTAATGCTGAAAATACTGATGCTGTGTAGGTACGCACTTTTAGTGCTGAAGTCCAGATAAACCTGATTTATGCAATCAGTAACAATCACTAAGATAGCGCACGATCGCACTGGTGTTCCCCCGATTACACTACCACTGGCTCCACCTTATAGGCAATACCGTCCCCCTGTGTAGCTTTTGCGAACGCGCCCCGCGTGGCCATTCGCGCAGCGTGGCCCAAAGGCCAAGGCCAATCCCATGGCATTACAGTTGCGAACGCGCCCCGCGTGGCCATTCGCGCAGCGTGGCCCAAAGGCCAAGGCCAATCCCATGATGGTTGATTGATAGTCAACTTAACCTTGACTTGATAACTCGGCACCATTACTGGATGCAAGATTGGCTTGTTTCACCTCATCTATCGCTTTTCGTCGTGCTTCGATAATTTGACCGATTTCACGGGCGAGACTTGGTGTGCTTTCTATCATCTGATTAACCAGATCTGAATAAAGCGCAATAGTTTGTAAATCTTCCACAACGGTAACGGATACGGAGCTTGGTTTGCCGCTAAACAGTGCCATTTCCCCAAAAAACTCACCACTTGACAGAGTCATCATCTCCTGTTGTTCACCATAACTATCTTTGACGGTGATTACAGCTTTCCCAGCAATAATAATGTACAAAGCATGACCAGGATCCCCTTGACGAATCACTGTTTCTCCCACACCGAAATGTTGTAGGACTGCTCCTTTCGAGAAATTCTCCAAGTTCTTTTGCTGTTTAGCTACAGGAACAAAGACAGGTATTGACTTCAGGCTCTCGGTAAACTTCGTCAAAGTGCTATCTGCCTGATTAGGTTCACTATCGAGTTTACGGAGTCTATAGATCGGAATGGTAGGTCCAAGATTGTTGCGTTGGGCTGCATACCAGATACGGGTCATCAACTGTTCACGGATTTTGGGGGCATCCTGATAGTCTTCGATACAAAACCTAACCTCATAGTTACCGCGATAGTCGTTATATTCCATGGTGCGGATCTCTGGGGAAGGATCACTCAATATCCCTTCTGTGGCCAGTGCTGTTTCTTTTAGTACTTGCTTAATTAGGTTGGGTGGATCATCACTGTCGAAGTCAATCCTAAAGGTTTCTACATGAATCCGTTTCGGTTTGCTGTAATTGAGGACTATTTCTCCCCCAAGTACCCGATGGGGAATAATAATCATGTCCCCTGTGCGGGTTAACAGGTGAACAGCTCGCCAATTCATATCAATGACCTGACCAACTTTGTCTCCCATCTGCAACCAATCACCGACTTCAAAGGGACGAGCGAACAGTAGGGTAATGCCAGAAAAGATGCTGCCCAGAGAGTCCTGAAGTGCCAAGCCGATAACAATAGAACCCACACCCAAGGCAGTAGCTAGACCAGCGAGGTCGGCTCCCCACACTCTCGATAGCACAATGGCACCACCAAGGGCTACCAAAAAAAATCTTGACAAATCTAGGAGTAGTTTTGGGATCCGTCCTCGCCATGTATTTTCCCCAGCGGCTTCAAACAAAACCGAATTGATTAGAGACAGAGAGGCGTCTATAACAAAGAACCACACCAGGGTCTCGACAAGCTTGACAAGATTGTTATCCAGGTCTAACTCAAGCACATTCTGGATAAATAGCAGGAATACTAAGACCGGTAGGACACGGTTACGAACTAGAAAGAGTGTAGCTGCTAGAGGCTGACCGCGTCTTTGTAAACGATGAGTAATTTCTGTGAGAATAATTACCAGGAACGGAAACCCTATCCCTAAGGCTATTGCCCAGATAAACCAATCGTTTTCCCATATTACTTTGCTCATCAAAACAATCTCCTTGTCCCGTTCTTTTACGATCCCTTGAACAAGAGGGTTAACCCTCTAAAAAAGTTTTCATCCCCCACGGGATAATGCTCGCGCGGTGGTTTTTAATTTCGTGTATTATGCTAATCTTAAAAGAATGCAATCACGTATAGTTTGGTCAGTTACCAATTCCCCATTACCCTTGGGTCTTTAATAATTGGAAAAAACTGGGCAAAGCCGATGTCTACACTGTTGAAGCTACTAATTCCTGTGCAGTTCTTAACAACCAAGCTTTCGGCTGATTTTTACCATTAGTTGTGATGTCCTCAGCCTGCTCAAAGTCGTAAATATCATGGAGACTGTTGTAGACATTTTGAGACACTAATATAGCTCCCCGTGGGCAGTCAAACATTAGCTTATTGGCAACATTTACTGTATCGCCCCAAACGTCGTATACAACTTTTTCTCGACCTACAATGCCAGCAACAATATCTCCGGAATGGATACCGATTTCAAGGTCTATATCAAATCCTCGCTCATGACTGAATCGGTGGGTCAATGCTAGTATTTCTAAGCCAAAATCTACTGCCCGTTTTTGATGGTCTAGATGTAAGATTGATAATCCACAGACTGCCATGTAATTGTCCCCAATGGTTTTAATCTTCTCTATTCCGTATTTGGCGGTGGCTTGATCGAACAGACTTACTATATCATTAAGAATGGCAATGATTTCATGGGTATCCATAGACCTAGAGAGCTTGCAGAATCCAGCAATGTCGCAGAACAAAACCGTAACATTGGAAACACTATCAGCAATGTTTGTCTCTCCCCGTTTCAGACGTTTGGCTACGGAGTCTGGAAATACACTTGTCAGTAACTTTTCATTTTCGCGATTTTTCTCCTCGACCAGTTTAGTTTGAGTGCGTAAGCTGCCAACCATTTGATTAAATGACTCAGCTAACTCCCCAAATTCGTCTTCCGAGTCTAGATTCACAACCGCATCAACTTGTCCATCCCTGACTTTTCGGGCGCTAGCAATTAAAGTTCTTACTGGTTGGACAAACACATGGGCGAGCCCCATAGCAACTAGGGTGATCAGCAGTATGAGCAAAGCAGCTGAAACCAAAACTCTCTTTTGAAAAGCGTAAACTGGGGCATAGGCTTCGGTAAGAGCCATCTGGGAGACGATCACCCACTCCAATCCGTCGATGTTTAAGGGAGCGTAGGAACTCAAAACTTCAATACCCCGATAATCATCCATAATCTGGGTGCCTTCTTGCCCAGCTAAGGCTGCTTTTACAGCTTCTGTCTTGACTGGCTGTTGAAGAATTGATGTACCGAACTGCTCGATTCGCTTCAGGATCTGTTCCTTTACACCATGTTCTCGCAAGTCTTTACTATATTTTGTCGGGTCTTGAATTAGGAAACGGGAAACTGATCGCATCAGATAATCTTCTCCGACTAGATAGATCTCTCCTGTATCCCCCAGACCATTACTCTTCCATTTACGGTAACCTGTCATGACATTGTTAATCTGATTAACCGGAAGCTGGAATGCCAAAACACCTATAAATTGGGAGCCGTCATAGATGGGAGCAGCAATAAATGCTACTGGGGCTCCAAAAGAAGGACGGTAGGAATCAAAATCAAAGATCTGCACATAATCCTTTCCCTTGGCTTTTCGGAGGTCGCCTAAGGCGAAAGCCAAGTTACTATCACTGTATGGTCCAGTAGTGAGACTGGTGCCAAAGTCAGTTTCTTTAAAAACTGAGTAGACAATCTCACCGGTTTTAGGATCAATCAGCAACATATCCCGGTAACCAAACTTTTCAACAATATTGCGTAAAATCGGGTGGTAGCGGGCGTGAATACTACTGTACTCACTTTTGTCTTCTGGATCATCGAGGAGATGTTTCTCCCCAGCTGGGTTGGGGTTAGTAGCGATGTAATAGTACTGGAGGTAACGAGCCGCAGAGGTTTCTGGTAAGTAAGATTCTAATACAGGTTTGCCGTCACTAGTTTCCGCTAGTTTGGTCAAAAATTCCTTACGGTAGTATTTCTTGAGGGTGTCCTCTAAATTAGTTGGTGTATCATTTGGTGTCCTAGATTGCTGCAGTTGGTTGTAGGCTGTCTTAAATTCCTGCATCGCCTCGACCACCATTAAGTTTTCACTTAGGGTCTGGGTTTGATAACGAATATCTTCAAAGTATGATTCTATTTGATCTGCTTTGGAAGCTCGTAGACTGGTTAACTGGTTTGATACTGTTTTGCTCAGATGAGACTGACCACTCCGATAACCGATATAAGCAGTCACGAACAGCGAGCAAGTGCTCAGAGCCAGCAACATAAATATAAGTTTTGACCTGATACTGAAATTGTTGAGAAATCCCATGAACAGCCTTCCTAAACCCGAATTGTGAATGGTGATACGTGTTACCTTGTGTTATCGTCAATTGCCTCACTCCACACCTGAGAGGCTATGGAATTTGATCTACTTTCTTCCTGCTCAGGAGTAGGTAAAGACTTCGATAACAAAACCCTTAGAATGTACGCAGTTGGAATCTTGGGTTGATATTAAGCTATGAATGGATATTATCTATGGGGGGTTAAACCCCGTAAACTGGCGATAATTGACCATAAATTGAATAGGACTTACGCAAAACTGGCCTCTAAACGCGCTTATGGTGTAGCGTTATTAACGCACCCTACAGGGATATAATGCTTTAGTTTATTTATACGTAATAACTTCAGTTGAAAAAAGTTCGCGGCAAGCACCAGCGAACTCTCGGTCAACTAAGTATTTTTACTCGGATTATATTAGAGAATTTGCGATCGCCTTTGGCGCGGCTTCGCCGATCGCACTCGATAGTTCTTTTGTGCTACAAAATGAAGTGCGGAAAGTGGGTTTATATCAGGATCAGCAATAGCTGACTATTGGATATCCACGATCAATTTGGTCAGCTCAATGCTTACTATGGAGTCATTTTCAAATGCAATTTTGGATCTTGTGCTGCCCAACCCCCAGGGGAATTCAAACGAACCTCAAAATGTAGATGGGGTTGGTCAATGTCAGGATTTCCCGTAGTTCCCACTGTCCCTAATAACTGTCCAACATTAATCTGCTGACCTGGACTGACAGTAGTACGGTTTAAGTGAGCATAGCGGGTTTGGCGTCCTCCCTCATGATTAATCACCACCAAATTGCCATAAGTATCTTGTGATCCAGCATAGGCAACGATACCGCTATCACTGGCAAAAACCTGAGTACCTTCCTGTGCCAGTAAATCTACACCAGCGTGAAACTTCTTTTCATCCTCACCAGCATCTTGCCGCCAGCCGTAATCCAGTCCTATCCGTGCCACAGTTGGTAAGGGATAATTAGTCAATCCAGTGTAGTTATCTACAGTCTGAGTTTCCCCTGTTGTTGTGGGAATACTTCTGTTAAGGGAATTCAACCCTGGGATAAAGGCTTGCTTAGAGGGTTTTTGACAACCATTTAACTCAAATAAAACGGCAGCACGGACACCGTAGGCGTCGGCTAAGTCTTGCCAAGTGGCATTCAATGGCACATTCACCAAGATGCCATTGAATGGCGGAATCAGAATCTCTTGACCCACTGGCATTGACTGCCGGTTTAAGGCTGGATTGAATCGAAGTAGTGTAGCCTCCTCAAGGTTGTATTGGTTGGCAATACTCTCGACGGTTTCACCTGCAACCACTTGGTGGCGAGTTAAGCGGGAGAGCACTGGCGGTGGACAGATATCCTGTATTGTTGTGTTTTGAGTTACTGTGTTTTGTGACTGTTGTACTGTTTGTACTGTCAGGGTTGTTCGCGTAGCGTGGCCTTTTGGCCAAGGTTGCAGGTTGCCTGGTTGAAGTGTGGAATTTGTGAAATTTAACTGGCTTTGCGTTCGCTGAAAGCGGGACGAAGTCCATCGCCAACCATCATCTACAGATAAAGAACCAGGATAGGAATCAGTTGTTCCCAAGTTTGAAGTAGCAACAGTTGGGGTCACTAGCCAAAAAATTGTGGAAACAATTGGGAGCCAGCGCACTAGATTCATTGTTAATGATTGAGTCATAGATCAAGACTAGGGCAGAGGTAAACGGTTTCAACTTTTAGACTTCAACCAAACAACCTAGCTTTCGGGAATGGCTATGGTTTGAACTTTCCCGGAAGGACTTTCCTCAACCCTCTAAAAGATTAAACCTTCAACTATTAAACCTTCAACTATTAAACCTTCACAGCACTCTTAAAATGCTAGGAATACTATCCACTGCCTCTAGAGTCTGAATTTCATCTAGAGCCTGTCGGAAGTTCCCTTCACGCACATCATGAGTGACGACCACAATCTCTGCTAAGTTTCCTTGGAAACCAATTTGCACCACAGATTCTAAACTGACATGATGTTTGCCAAAACTGGTGCCTAAATGCCCAATTACACCAGGATGGTCTTGACTAAGGAACCGCGCATAAAAGCGGGTGACCAGGTCTGAAATAGGAGCAACAGTACAATAGTGCTGATGAGCACAACTAAGTAGAGGATGTAGTTGCTTGGCTTCCCGATCGCTTTTGAGGACAGCAGCAATGTTTAAGATATCCGACACTACCGCACTGGCTGTCGGACCAGAACCTGCACCAGGACCAGAGAAAATCACTTGTCCAATCGGTTCGCCTTCTACCACAATCCCGTTGTAAACATCATTGATACTGGCAAGGGGGTGAGTTTTGGAAACAAGGGTAGGATGTACCCTCAGCTGAATAGTTTCAGACTTTGGGTTATCTCCAGTTGCCATGGGGTCTCGCTTGGCTACAGCTAAGAGTTTAATTACAAACCCCAGTTTCTCAGCATAACCAATATCTGCTGCACTGATCTGACGAATCCCTTCACAGTGGACATCAGATAACTTAATCCGTCCTGCAAAAGCAATAGAAGCTAAAATAGCAATCTTGTCAGCGGCATCTAATCCATCCACATCAGCAGTAGGGTCAGCCTCAGCATATCCCAACCGTTGGGCATCAGCCAGAATATCGCCAAATTCTCCCCCTTCCCGTTGCATCCGGGTCAGGATGTAATTGGTAGTACCATTAACAATGCCAGTAATACTGTGAATACGGTTCACTCCCAATGCCTGTTTGAGGGGTTGAATTACTGGGATACCCCCCCCAACGGCTGCTTCTAACATGACGTAGACTCCAGCCTCTTCCGCCGCCGCAAAAATTTCATCCCCATAGCGGGAAATAACGGCTTTATTGGCAGTGACAATATGTTTACCTTCGGCAATCGCCTTGAGCATAAGCGATCGCGCTGGTTCTAATCCTCCCAGTAGCTCTACTACAATATCTATCTCTGGGTTGGTGACAATTTCTTCTAGGTCGGTTGTCATCAACTCCAGTGGTAGTTGCACTTCTCTGGGCTTATCAAGCGATCGCACTCCCACCTTGGCAATTTCTATCCCTTGCAGTAGTGGGTTACGTCCAGCTGTGTCGAGTAAAATCTTTGCTGTTCCTGTACCAACCGTCCCTAATCCTAATAAAGCAATCTTAAAAACCACAGTATTTATCCTGAATCTATTGCTTGCCAAACATGCGTTCGCTGAAAGCGGGACGCAGTCCATCGCTTAAAGCGTGCAGATCGCGAATCTTTTTATTTTCTAGCCTACTTTGCGGTTGTTCGCGTAGCGTGGCCTTTTGGCCAAGGTTAATCCGTTGAAGGTTAAAGGTTGTTTCCTGCAACCTGCCAACCGGGTAACCTGACAACCGGCTAACCCAGGTATAATGGTTTCAGGGTATTTATTTATTTATTTTTATTCAAACTGGTGTTATTTATTTTTTTAGTGGATAAAGGTTTCATAATTTAGATGCATTTGCCCTACCTTTATAGGTCAACAAACTAGATTCAAATTCCTTTTGTTTGAGGATCACATCTTTGGTAAACTGTTGTGTATTAAAAATACATAACAGCTTAACTGCTTACCTCACCATTGCCATTGGCATCTTTGCCGATATCCCAGCAGATTAGGTTTTGTTGGGTGCATCTCAATGGATGAAATTAAGCAAAAATTCGCGCGAGAATTCCCACAATCCCCACAATCCCCACACTTCCCACACTTTCCACACTTCCCTTTTTTTTGGAAATATGAGATACACCCGGTTTTGTTGACCTCTTTAATCTCCTCTGTGCTTGAGGCTCAAGCTGATTTCTTGTCCCGTCTTACTTCCTAGAAGACGGGGATAGCCGCGTTCGGGTTATTATTTATTTTGGTTAACTCTTACTTTACTAAACACTTAATATAATAAATGACCTCAACTCCATCAATCAAAGATAATAATCGCGTCTCCCTGACCGATATAGACATGCCTCCGACGCTGTTACTCGGACCAGGGCCATCTAATGCCCATCCCTCCATATTAACAGCCTTGGGACTGCCCCCAGTTGGTCACCTGGATCCCCGTTTCATCGCACTGATGAACGAAGTGCAAACCTTACTCCGCTACGCTTGGCAAACTGATAACCCGATGACCATTCCCATGAGTGGGACAGGTAGTGCGGCCATGGAAGCTACTCTAGCCAATGCAGTAGAACCAGGTGATGTGGTTTTAGTTGGGGTTAAGGGTTACTTTGGACACCGACTCGTGGATATGGCTGGTCGTTATGGTGCTGATGTCCGTAAACTAATCAAGCCTTGGGGGCAAGTCTTTACCCTTGATGAACTCCGAGAAGGCTTGGAAACCCATCGTCCTGCTGTCTTGGCTTTGGTTCATGCTGAAACTTCAACCGGTGCCCGTCAGCCTCTGGAGGGTGTGGCTGAGTTGTGCCGAAATTTCAATTGCTTGCTGCTGGTTGACACAGTCACCAGTTTAGGTGGGGTGCCACTGTTTATTGATGAATGGGGGATTGATCTGGCCTATAGTTGCTCCCAAAAAGGGCTTAGCTGTCCACCAGGCATTTCCCCTTTCACTATGGGAGCTCGTGCCCTCGAAAAACTCAACCAGCGTCGTACCCAAGTCGCTAATTGGTATTTGGATGTATCAATGTTGAGCAAATATTGGGGTGACGAGCGCACCTACCACCACACAGCTCCAATTAATATGAATTATGCCTTGCGCGAAGCGTTGCGATTGGTTGCTCAAGAAGGACTAACCGGTTGTTGGGAAAGGCATCAAACTAATGCTGAATTGCTTTGGGAAGGTTTGGCTGATTTGGGTCTAGAATGTCACGTGGAGCAAGAATTTCGTTTGCCTACCCTGACTACGATTCGGATACCAGAGGGGGTCGATGGCAAGGCAGTTACCCGCAAACTGCTGGATGATTACAACATGGAAATTGGTGGCGGCTTGGGTGAATTAGCAGGTAAAGTCTGGCGCATTGGTTTAATGGGTTATAACTCTCGGCGAGAAAATGTGGAGCAAGTTTTGAGTGCTTTAAAGGAGGTTTTAGGGGATTCTAAATAAAACATAATGGCAAGGGATTGGTAAGCGATGCAGCGCGGTCTTGGGGAGGCAGCGCGGTCTTGGGGGTCTCCCCCATGAGCGACTGCCGTGGTTCCCCCCACTCGCGCTTTGCATCAAGAAGGGATGTAACAGATGGGGTGCATCTTGTTTGTTCAGAAATCTGTTCATTAGCTGATAGCTGACTGCTGATAGCTGAATCATTACCCTTGCCAAGGGGAAAAATACCACAAAGGGTGAAATGTTAAAAATTTCATAAAAACGAGAGCAAGAGGATAAAATTTTGCTCGGATGATGGAGTTTAATCATTCATCAATTTAAAAATAGGTCAATAGTCAAAAAGTCTAGTTTTTTTGACTATTTACTCGTCAAATCATTCTGAAAAAGGATTTAGGATTTTTATTCAGCATCTGTTGAGCATCAATTTATGAAAAATGCTATATTTAAAGATTAAAGATTTGATAGTAACGAGTTAAAGCAACTCAAAATGATCTATGCTATACAGGTTCAGAAATAGTTAAAGGAGAATTGATAATTGTCTCGTCGCTATTTATTTACGTCTGAATCGGTTACCGAAGGTCATCCTGACAAAGTCTGTGATCAGATTTCTGACACTATCCTAGATGCTATGCTCGCTCAAGATCACCAAAGCCGTGTTGCGGCAGAAGTGGTCGTTAACACCGGTTTGGTATTGATTACTGGTGAAATTACCTCCCAAGCCCAGGTCAATTTGATTGATTTGGCGCGGAAGAAAATTGCTGAAATCGGTTACACTGATGCCGACAATGGTTTCTCTGCCAACAGTTGCTCTGTTTTAGTTGCTCTTGATGAACAATCTCCTGATATTTCCCAAGGGGTGACTACTGCCCAGGAAAGTCGGCAGGAAATGAGTGACGATGAACTAGATGCCATTGGTGCAGGGGACCAAGGTCTGATGTTTGGCTTTGCCTGCAACGAAACCCCAGAACTGATGCCCATGCCCATCAGCCTGGCTCATCGGGTTTCTCGCCGTCTGGCAGCTGTACGTAAAACTGGTGATTTATCTTACCTGCGTCCTGATGGCAAAACCCAAGTCAGTGTGGTTTATGAAGATGGCAAGCCGGTTGGGATTGATACGATTCTGGTTTCCACCCAACACGATGCCACTATTGGTGATATTACCGATGAGGCAGCTGTCCAGGCAAAAATTAAAGATGACTTGTGGTCAGCAGTGGTGGAACCCTGTTTCCAAGATATCGAGATTAAGCCGGATAACAACACACGCTTCCTGGTGAACCCCACAGGGAAATTTGTAGTTGGTGGTCCCCAAGGTGATGCAGGTTTAACTGGTCGCAAAATTATTGTAGACACCTATGGCGGTTACTCACGCCATGGTGGTGGTGCTTTCTCTGGCAAAGACCCCACTAAGGTAGACCGTTCCGCTGCCTATGCCTGTCGCTATGCAGCTAAGAACATTGTGGCAGCAGGTTTAGCAGACAAATGCGAAGTCCAGCTGAGTTACGCGATTGGGGTGGCTAGACCCGTGAGTATCCTTGTAGAAACCTTTGGCACTGGTAAGGTGGACGAGGAGATTTTGCTGGAATTGGTCAACAAGCATTTTGAACTGCGTCCTGCTGGAATTATCCAAACTTTCAATCTGCGCCGATTACCCGCAGAACGGGGTGGTCGTTTCTATCAAGACACAGCAGCTTATGGTCATTTCGGGCGTAGCGATTTGATTTTGCCTTGGGAAGAAACTGATAAAGCAGAAATCCTTAAGGAAGCTGCTGGTAAATCTGGTGCTATATCGATGGCATAAACTACGACTTGGTTAATTTACTTTTGAGGGTTAATTCAAGGTGTTAAGTGTTAGGCATTAGGCTTTAGGGATGAGTTAAAGCCTAATGCCTAGTGCTATTAAGCTATCAGCTATCAGCTATCAGCTATCAGCTATCAGGTATCAGTTATCAGGTATCAGTTATCAGGTATCAGCTTATGGGTTACCTCACAGCGTCGAAGCCTGTGCCACGGTACTTGAGCTGCTTTTGAATAAAACCGGTAAGCATTCGTTTAATCTCTGTTACGTCTGCTGAAAGCTGACCACTGACCACTGACCACTGACCACTGACCGCTGACCGCTGACCGCTGAATGCTTACCTAATACCTAATAGCGTCTTTACGGCTTTTGCTGATTATCTCCCTTCTTAGTTTCAGCAGCTTTACTGGGTTGAAACTGTTTTTTCAACTGAACAAAAAGTTTAAAGCGGGTACGATTGGGGTCGATTGTAGCAACCGTTAAGCCGATGGTATTAATTGCCTTTGCTAAGATTTCTTGCTGGCTTGATAGTTGGGCGAGATTGAGATTACTGCTGTTGAGGGTACGCTCAACATCAAGGAAAAATTGACCAGTGTTGGGATTAGGTTTGGTTGGTACGGTGTTTTGAAACAGAGGTGCTTGAAGTAGTGTCTTTTGGGGTTGAGGGACCAGTTCACTAGCAATGGGGGCTCCTAGGGTGAAGAAGACTACATTCCCTTCTAACCAGCCGTGGGTAGCATTCACCCCTCCTAAAGTAGCTGTCCAGGTCACCATTGGTTGACCGTTCACCTGAGTTTCTACCACCGGTAACTGATAACTATTAGTGATTAAGTCATCCAATTGCTGTAGGGTTGCTTGAGCACGAGAGCGATCGCTTACTTTTACCATCAATGCTATCCCAGCTCCTAAGGGAGCAGAGTAAGGGTTATCCTGAAGCGCCAGTTGTTCGGGAGACATTGGTATTAAGGCTAGGGCAAACTCCCCTTCCATCCAAGACAGTAAATCCTTTTCCCAATCCAACCCTAAGGTGGTTTTCAATCCAGCTTGGAAATTGTCTGGGGAAATGGGGATTAGAGAATTTAATGCTCCTTGTTCGGTATAGTATTGCCAAAATTGTCTGATGTTACCCCCAGATATAATGGCTAGGGTACTCGCTGGCATCCGTCTAGGCAAAAAAGAACCGCTATTTTGGTTACTGACCTTAACAGCGCTTCTGGGTTTGAGCGAGGAAATCCCTTCAAAACTTATCCCCTTTGGTGCTAGGGTTACTGTTGTGACTATGTCTTGCTTTAAGGGTTTAGCTGCTGTTGTTTCAGGCTGCTCCTGGGAATCAGTGGCTACTGCGGCTAAAAAAGCTGGTAGATTAATATACAACTGAGCAAAGGACTGATCAGTTTTAATCTGAGCGATCGCATCTTGGTAACCAGCTTTACTAGCTACCGAGATAGCTCCTTTGTAGGTGTCAATCACCTGATCAATAATTTTGGGGTTTTCACTCACCACTAGAAAACGCCCCAGCACTGCTACTGAGTACTTTTGGGAGTTACTCTTGTTCGTTTCGTAAACCTGAATACCTCTGTAGGTTCTCTCAACCCACTGTTTCCCTGATTGAGACTTGGCTTTTTTGAACAGCTCCATTGCTTGGGTTACTTTGTCAATGGGTAGTACAATCAAACTGGGAAAAACTGATTGATCGTTTGATAAGACTGCTGGTGATAACTCTCTAGGGCTAAAGTATGCTAAGGTAACGTCTTGACCCAACCAAGGTTTGATATCTTCCTGATAGTTGTAGCCGTTAGCAGTTAGTAAATTTTCCTGCAACTGAGCAAGCTGTTTTTCCAAAACTTGTCGAGATTCAGTTGTGCCATAGTTTAGCAACTGCTGCCATTGTTTGGAATCTGTAGAAATTGATGCAGTAAAGAAGGCATTTTGCGGAACTAACTGGGTACTTACCTGAATATTTGGTTGGAAAATCTGCCGCCGCACTAGCAACCAGTAAGCGGTTACTCCACCGCCTACTACCAAGACGGCTGCTGCAAAAATTAGCAGTAGAGAAGATTTCTTTTTTTTTGTCATGGATTTGATTGCTAGGGACATCAATATAAGGGCTTATATCTCTGTGTGACCGTTGAATCTGATTAAAATTGGTTGTTCGTAAATTAATAATTAATAATTAATAATTATCAATTACCAATTATTAATTAACAGGTATGGTATCAACCAGATTAGAAGTGATTAACTGGACTTGATCTTAGCTGTAGATCGTATCTCGTTGCTGATAGGGACGCCCAAGGGATTGAATGGCTGCTTGTAATGTTTCTACTTCCATACAGGTACCCCCCATAGCTCCGGCCATGGTGGTGATATGCTCCTCCATTAATGTGCCACCAATATCATTACAACCCCATTTAAGGGCATCTGTCGCCCCAGCAAGACCAAGTTTTACCCAACTGGGTTGGTGATTTTTAATCCAGTTCCCTAGGAAAATCCGAGCTACAGCTGTGAGTAACAGAGCATCTTTCAAGACTGGTTGATCCCGTCCAACACGATGACGTAATGGTTTGGGAGCTTCCTGTCCGACAAAGGGCAGTAAGATAAATTCAGTGATTAAGCCAGGGTATCCCTGGTTACGGGCTGTTTGTTGAAGCGATCGCAATTTTTCCAAGTGTGCCATTTGTTGTTGGGGTGTCTCAATATGACCCGAGAGCATGGTACTGGTTGTGGGCATTCCCAGTTGATGAGCTGTTGACACAATCTCTAGCCAAGTGGCGGTATTGGTCTTTTCCGGACAGAGAATACGTCGGACATCATCATCTAAAATCTCGGCTGCTGTTCCTGGCATTGAACCAACCCCAGCCTCTTGTAGTTGAGCAATCACCTGGGCATAGCTAAGTCCATCTTGGTCAGCAATAAATTGCACTTCCTGGGGAGAGAAAGCATGGAGATGCAGCTGAGGAAAGTCTTGCTTAATGGTTTTTACCAACTCTAGGTAATAGGGCAAGGTTGACCCATTCATCTTTGCCTTGGGGTTGAGTCCGCCCTGCATGCAAATTTCTGTAGCATTCCGCCGCACCGCATCCCCTGCTTTTTGATGAATTTGCTGCCAATCGAGCCAATAAGCACCCTCGTCAGAGGCATCCCGCCGAAAAGCACAGAAACTACAGTGCTGGGTACAGATATTTGTAAAGTTGATATTACGGTTGATAACATAGGTAACGGTATCCCCGACTTGTCTATAGCGCAACCGATCCGCAGTTTCTTGAATTGACGCTACGGCCTGAGGTTCAGTTTGCTTCAAAAGCACAACCCCTTCATCGGGTGATATATCAATACCCCCTAAGGCACGGTTGAGAATAGTATCAACACTAGTGGTAATCACAGGCATATTCAGTAAACCTACACTCAGTAAATCTACAATGATCGCAGTGATCGCAGTTGAACATCTCCATGGTGTAGCCGGAAGGTGAAAATAACTTAGGGGCTAAAACCCCCTGATTCGATATATTTTGTCTGTCATCTATATGAAGCTCCACCACCTGGCAAGCCGTTCGCGTAGCGTCGGGCTTCGCCCGAGGTGGTGGTGTCCTATGCTAACTTAGGATTACCGCTAACCCACAAGTCACACAGGCAGACCCAGCTTCTAGGTGGTCGTCCAGATCTTTTGCTGGAACGACCCTCGTTGTCATTTCTGCAAACGAGCTTAAACACACCTCTAGCACCGATATTGTAAGCGCCATTTAAATCTGCATTAAAGCGTTTACCTGAGGTGAAGGTTGCTAAAGAGTATTTTTTTGAATTCCTCTTGACCACGCCGGAACCATCATAGGCCAACTTTGAAGTATAAGCTGCCACAACTTCTACAACTCTTCCGCCTAATTCCGCCCATTTCATTTCGGTGAAATCTCGGATTTTAGATTTGAGCCATCCATGGAATTTTTGCCGCAGGTTCGATCGCTTTTTGCCACCCTTTGGCCTCCAGCCTTTAAGATTCTCAAACACTATAGCTGAAGAATTGAACTTTTTGGCAATCTCGACAATCCGCTTTGAAACAATATGGCCGATCTGATGATTGATTCTTCGGCATTTATCGTAGGTTTTAGAGCAGAAACCTTTATGGAGTTTCCCGCCTTTACCCATGGTCAATGATGCCCGTGTAGATACGGACTTTAGTCTTTTATCTCGGCGGTCTATGTCTCTTCCAGGATGAACGAATTCAGCATGGATTACAGTTCCGCTGTGAGTTACGACTGCTATTGTGGCTGTTGTGTTGATTCCTAGATCGACTGCTGTAACATTTGCCTCTGGTTTTATTTTTTCTGGCTTACAGGTAAATGGAACTGACAGGTAATACCCCCGATTGTTTATTACTAGAGAAGGAGACATCATCTTGTTAGATGCTACCAAGTGACGCTCTCTTAAACCGGTGATATGAACATCAGTCCAGATCCAATCAGAGCCATTAAAGACCTTAACTTCTACTGTATTGAAACCATGTAGTTTATAGCACTGCCCTTTGTAGAGGGATGGATAACAACCGGTACTTGCATTCAGTCTTGGAGGCTTGGCGTCCTTTCTTTTTCTACTTCCTGATTGCCAATCCCGATAACGAGTAACAAAACTACTAACCTGACCAGCGGAAAATGCGATTGCAGCCCGACGTAAGTAACTAGGGAATTTATAGAAGGTTTTATTGAATTGGGGATATTTGATATTAGGACGCTTAGCAGTCTTGTGCATCAATTTCTCAACGGCAGGGGTCAATTGATCTGCCGTTAAATCCCCAAGTTCCCCCCAGTGAGTATAGATGATGCCAACCAAGTACCGACAAGCACGACGGTAGACCTCGACCGTCTCACTAAGCAGTACACGCTGCTCGGTGGTCGGGTTGAGTCGTTACGGTCGATGGGGGCTATTGAACCCCGCACCTCCGCTTCAGAACCGTGCATGAAACTTTCGCCTCACACGGCTCCTAAGTATCTTTTTGGCTCCAGTGTAATTGTTGGTGGCAACTTTGGTGTACAGCCATCAGGTTGTTTTCCTTCCAGTTGTCATGATTTTCATCAATGTGGTGAAGGTGTACCTTTTCCTCATTAATAAATTTCAACCCGCAATGCCCACAGGAATGGTTTTGCCGTTTTAAAGCTTTTGCTGTAGCGTTATCATAGAGTTTGGAGTTCCTATTGCTCCAGTAAACCAGGTCTCCATCATATGGAGACTTGGTGCCTTTGACGTTTACGTGCTGATTTTGTTCATACCTTACTTCTGGAAAGGCTTTCTTGCATAGCTCTGTGGCCTTATGTCTGCTAATTTTCTTTTCCTTTCGGAACTTTCGATTTGCAGTTTTGGTCATGAACCAGAGACTATCTCGGGAACTGCTCATGTCACAGCTTTTGTGGTAATTCCTCCATCCACGCACGATTGGTGCTAGCTTTTTGGCTTTTACTTCGGCTCCATAATTCGAGTTATTGACCACGGTTTTAATCTTCTCACGTATGTTCCGGTGATTTTCCTCTGAGGGAATGCATCGGAATTTTCCGTTTTTCTGTACGCGGAACTTCCACCCCAGGAAGTCAAATCCGTCTGTCGTATTAGTTATCTTGGTCTTTTCTTCACTGATTTCCATCCTTCTTTCTGCGAGAAAGGTTTTAATTTTCTCTAGTACTTTTTCAGCGTTATCTTTTGGCTTGAGGATTATTACCATATCGTCAGCATATCTAATGCACCTATTTTTTGGATTTATTTCCTCGATTCCGTTAAGTGCTATGTTGGCGAGAAGTGGACTGACCACACCTCCTTGGGGCGTTCCTTGCTCCGGGAATTCTGGATTGATGCCTGCTTTTAGACATCTGAATATCCCTATCTTCAGACCCGCAGGAGCTAGCAATCTATCCATAATGGAGCTGTGGGATATGCGGTCAAAACACTTCTTTATATCCAGTTCGATTACTCTTTTATTAATGCCGTTTTTTCTTGAGTTCAGATTTTGGAATAGCATTTTTTGTGCGTCTTGGGCACTTCTGCCAGTCCTAAACCCATAGCTGTAGGCACTGAACGTTGCTTCATGAGCAGGTTCTAGAGTATATTTTGCTAGACATTGCCATGCTCTATCTTGGATTGTTGGTACTTTCAACATTCTCGTACTCCCGTTTTTCTTGGCTATGGGGATTTCCCTTAAGCCTTGATGCGTCCAATTTTCCGCACTGGAGCCTAGTTTTTCAAGTACCTGGAACCTTTCTTTGTAGTTTAAGGATGCTTTCCCGTCTACTCCGGCGGTTCTTTTTCCTTGATTGAGCTGTGTTACTTGTCGGACGGCCAAAAGTTGTGCTGAGCGGGATTTCATTATCAGTTTTTGAAGTGACCGAGCTTTCTTTAGGTCGCCAACTCGAACTGCTTTATAAACTCTTCTTTGTAGGCGGAATAAGTTTTTTTCGTGCTGTTTCCAGCGTTCACTCTTCCAGAGGTCACTATATCTATTTGATATGTGTCTACCCATGCTCTTCTCAGATTTGTTTATCTTGATACCCGTAGCCAGTTTTTCGACTACATCCTACCCGACAGTAGGGATTAAGTTTGGCATAACTTACTCAGGTTCGACTAATTCCTTAGACCTATTATTGCTGTCGTTTTTACTCGTTCCATCTGTTGGATTGTTTTGGCGATTTAGGGCAGTCCACTTTGCCTATCCTCTTCTCGGAGATTACAACTGTCAATGGAAAAACGTTGTGAGAATTAAAGGATAAAGTCTCGCATATTTGACAGATTGCGGCTTCCGACTTAGACACTTTTTCAGGACTTTCACTACTGTTACCCTTGTCGCCTCCCCATTAGCGGTAGTGTGGTTAATCTGCTTCGCCTCTAATTCCGCCCTGGTGCCAGCTTCACTCTACAAGTTGCCGCTTGTTCGGTGTGGCCAAGGTAGGGAGTCACTTGTTCTCCTCAAGGGGTGGGTTTTCACCACCATCCTACAGATAGTTAGGATTTCTGGGTTTTCCCCGCGAATCCCCCTAGTTTTACCCCTCCTGTTTCAGGAGGCTCTTCCTAGGAACGAGCCGCACTCCATTTATCGGTGCGGATAACTTTGGCTGGCGTTTTCATCTGTTTCTTTGCTACTCTATTTTTAGTAAATACGGCTATTCTAGATAGGTCAAGCACAAGGCAAAAGAAAACTCAAAAAAGGATGAGAGGAATCCCGGTTTATTATGATGAACTAAAAAAAAACACACCATAATGCTGACCGATACGGCATGGAATAGATTGCGAGCTTCTGCCAAAGAAACAAATATCAGCGTTGGAGAACTAATAGAGCGCTGGGCTAGAGATAACTGATTACTCCTTAACCCCCACCTGGCAAGCCGTTCGCGTAGCGTGGCCATAGGCCAGGTGGGGGAATGCGTCGTATCATTGTTCAATTCCATTGGCAAGTGTGCTCCTTTGCTGATTGAGGTTACTATTTTTGAAAACTTTCCTGAGAAGTCTCTGGTTTCAGCCCCTGTTGCTATTATTTTGGATTACTATTGGCAGTGTTTTACGCTTCACTAACCTCACCCTGAAGTCCCCCTGGACCGATGAATTTGCCACAATCGTGTTCAGCTTGGGCAATAGTTATCAAACCTTACCCCTAGACCAAGCCATTTCCCTATCTACCCTGTTACAACCACTGGCATTTAATCCAGAATCGGGAGCATCAGCAGTTATTCATCATTTATTTACTGAGGATCACCACCCTCCCCTATATTTTGTCCTGGCGAACTGGTGGATGAGGCTATTTTCCTTCGGTGTACAGGCGTTCGATGGAACATCGTTACAGCATAGCGACTTAGTAATTTGGGGGATGCGATCGCTTCCCGCCCTGTTCGGTATAGTATCAATTCCAGTAATCTATGGACTGAGCTGGGTAGGGTTTCGTTCCCGGTTAGTGGCTCAACTAGCAGCAGCAATTATGGCTGTGTCTCCCTACGGTGTCTTTCTAGCCCAGGAAGCCCGTCATTACACCTTAGCTATTTTGTGGGTAATGGCATCCCTGTGCTGCTTAGTTATTGCTGTACAACATCTTCAACGCCAGACTGTTCTACCGATTTGGATATCCCTGTCTTGGGTAGTGGTTAATTGTTTAGGTATAGCAACCCACTATTTTTTTCTCCTGACCCTGTGTGCTGAGGCCATGGTTTTGTTAGGACTTTGGGGATTAGCCAAACTTTCTCCTTCTCGACCCTATCCAATCCGGCGCATTGGTGCAGTTGCTGTAGGTAGTGCTATGGGAGGATTAGTTTGGTTACCGGTGTGGCTATCGAGTTACGATGCTCAGATGACTGAATGGATTATCAGTAGCACTGAAGGGAGTTGGGCTTGGAGCAAGCCAATTTTTCAAGCTTTCGCTGCTTGGATCACCATGTTATCGCTATTGCCGGTAGAGTCATCTTCCCTGATCGTGGTCATTGCTTCGGGTTTGGTGATGTTAGTGTTTCTAATCTGGTTGCTCCCGATTCTCTATCGCTATCTAAAAATACAACTAAATCACCCTCAGACTGGTTTGGTCACAGGGGTTTTAGGGAGTTTCTTGATTAGTGCGATCGCATTATTTTTTGGTATTACTTACTGCCTTGGTACTGACCTCACCCGTGGTGCTCGGTATAGTTTCGTTTACTTCCCTGCTGTGATTGTCTTAGTAGCAGCCGCCCTAGCCGTGAGTAACCCTCGCGCCTCAACCACAAATTCCACTGACAATAGTAGCCCTAGTAGACCAAAAACCATAGCGCTAGTTTTGATAATGGGGTTTTTGAGTAGTATTACCGTAGTCAGCAATCTAGGCTATCAAAAATACTATCGTCCAGATTTATTGGTACCCATAATTGAACAACAGTCATCAGTACCGATACTAATTGCTACTACTCACAACACCTTGGTACAGACTGGTGAAATGATGGGGCTGGCTTGGGAATTCCAACAGAAGGCTGATCAAAAACTATCCTCAGTTAATCCCCAATTTATATTGGCACATCAAGACCAAATTCAGTGCCAGCAGAGCAATTGTCCGGCTGCTCTCACTCTTAAACAAACTGTCGCTGATTTGTCAAGTACCCTAGATTTATGGTTGGTGAATTTTAACGCAACAGTTGAAGAGTTACCTAATTGTTCTGCTGAGAATTCTGTTAATAATTTAATATCCGTGGATGGTTACCAAGCTCAGGTTTATCACTGTCTTGATCCTCAGCTATCAGCTGTCAGCGATCAGCCGTCAGCTTATTTTATTCAATAGCTGATAACTGATAACTGATAGCTGATAGCTTACACAAAATATGCGATAGTATCTTTTGTAACAAACTTTAATTAAACCCACCCCCATGAGTATCGCCCCCCTAAGCTGGCAAGAACTAGAAGCTCTGACGGATTTTAAAATAGATACCGTTAATGGAGCTACTAACGCTCAATCTTGTTTGCGCCTATTTGGTTTTAGTGAATCTGATATTCGGGTTACCCTATACCGGGATAACCACGCTTGGTGCCCTTACTGCCAGAAAATTTGGCTATGGTTGGAAGAAAAACAAATTCCTTATCGTATCCAAAAAATTACCATGTTTTGTTATGGTAAGAAAGAACGTTGGTACAAGCAGAAAGTGCCATCCGGAATGCTACCAGCCCTAGAGCTAGATGGTAACTTTATCACCGAAAGTGATGACATTTTAATCGGATTAGAGCGGGTTTTTAAACCCTTAGAGCAAAGCATGAAAGACCCGGCTGTCATAAAGCTAAGGCAGTTGGAGAGACTTCTGTTTAGAGCTTGGTGTACTTGGCTGTGCTATCCTACACGTTCATCTAAAGAAGAGCAACATCACCAAGACCAATTTATTAAAGTGGTGGGGATGGTGGAAAATGCCCTCAGTCGCACTCCGGGTCCTTACTTTCTGGATCAGTTTGGTACTGTTGATGTGATTTTCATGCCTTATGTCGAACGCATGAATGCCAGTCTTTATTACTACAAAGGCTATTCTATGAGGGAAGAAAATCCCCGATTGGCAGCTTGGTTTGAAGCCATGGAAACCCGACCTACCTATCGTGGCACACAGAGCGACTTCCACACCCATGTCCATGATTTGCCTCCCCAGATGGGGGGCTGCTGGCAAAATGATAAACCCCAGACGTTAATCAATCAGGCACGGGTGGACAATGGTCCTTGGGAAGGGCTACCGGATGTAACTTACCCAGAACCGGAGACTTCCCGTACTGAAGCTCTCCAACGAGTGCTTAAACACCGCACTAATATCATTCGAGTTAACCCCGCCGACGAGACACTGTTTGATCCAGCCCTGCGTTGTGCCTTGACACAGATGATTACCGGGGAAACCTGTATGCCACCGTTGGGTTCAGATCCTGCTCTTAGATATTTGCGCGACAGAATTAGTGTTCCTCGGGATATGTCTATCTATGCTGCTAAGAGGCTCAGAGAGTCTCTGGAAAAAACTGCCTCTTTAGTAGGAAATGGTCAAGGTTCTGCTATTCCCATCCGTCACCGACGTGACCAAGATCCAGCTAACTTTGCCAAGGCGATCTAGAGTTGCGATTAGCCCGAAGGGCGTTGGCTAGCGAACGCATTAACTTTATCCAGCACATTAATCGTAGGGTGGGCAGTGCCTACCAACCCTATGACCAGCTTGGTGAATTTGTCTGATCCACTGCCCACCCTACATCTGTTGGAGTCAGGAGTTAAAAGCTTGGAGTCATAATAAATTAGAGGCATTGGCCAATAGCTCTAAATAGAACCCAACTAAATTAATAAATTAACAATGACTAACAACGGCTCGAACAGATTAGATCGAATTGAAGCAACATTAGAACAGATGCTAGCTGTTCAACGTGAACTACAAGAAACACAATTAAGGTTTCAAGAAACACAATTAAGGTTTCAAGAGAACCAACAACGACAAGAGACAATATTAGAACAGATGCTAGCTGTTCAAGCTGAACTACAAGCTGGTCAACTTGAACTACAAGCTGGTCAACTTGAACTACAAGAAAGACAATTAAGGTCTCAAGAGAACCAACAACGACAAGAAAGGATATTAGAACAATTGATTGGATATAGCATCACCCAGGAATCTGATAAATTAGATTTAGAGGAAAGAATGAATGCCTTAGAGCAACGAGTTAGAGGATTAGAAAATCGGTGAATTCCCTCTTAGCTCAATTAATGCTTGGTTTTAGGCAAAGGGCAAATCCTAAAGTGGGCAGTGCCTAGCAAACCGATGGCTAGCTTGGTGAATCTGCCTGATCCACTGCCCACCCTACATCAAGCTCAATACAAATACAGGGTTGTATAGCAATGAAAACTAAATCTATGAATGGGGATAAGTCCCAACGGGCGAGCAAAAAGAAGCATCTACTAGCAGCAGATAGTAAAAAGAAAGATAATAAAAAATTAAATAAGGAAAAATTAAATAAGAAAAAACTCAAGAAACAAAAGAAGGCCAATCTCCCCAATTCAGAACGAAGAGTGTTCTACCACATTTCTGAGGCAGAAGGCAGCTCTAAACTTCCCAGGAAAATTTATGAAAAGGAGCTTGCCCGTCTGCAATTGGAACTGGTGAAAATGCAATACTGGACTAAGCATACTGGGACCCGGATTGTGATTGTGTTTGAAGGACGTGATGCAGCGGGTAAGGGAGGGACTATTAAACGGATTACCGAACCCCTAAATCCACGTGGCTGCCGAATTGTGGCATTGGGTACACCGAGTGATCGGGAAAAGACCCAATGGTATTTCCAGCGCTATGTAGCTCATCTGCCCGCAGCCGGTGAAATTGTCTGTTTTGACCGCAGTTGGTACAATCGAGCTGGGGTGGAGCATGTGATGGGTTTTTGTACCGATGCACAGTATCAGGAATTCATGCAAACCTGCCCAGAATTTGAGCGGATGTTGGTCAGATCTGGCATAATTTTGCTGAAGTATTGGTTTTCAGTAAGCGATGAGGAGCAAGAGCGACGCTTCCAATCTCGCACCACCGATCCCGCTCGTCGCTGGAAGCTCAGCCCGATGGATCTAGAATCTCGCGATCGCTGGGTGGAATATTCTCAAGCAAAAGACAACATGTTGGCTCACACCAATATTCCAGAAGCCCCCTGGTTCACGGTGGAAGCTGATGACAAAAAGCGTGCTCGGCTTAATTGCATCAGTCATATTCTCAGCAAGATTCCCTATGTTGATATGACACCGGAACCTCTAGAATTACCCCCACGCAAGAAGGCTCCCAATAATTATGTGCGCCCACCTCTGTATGAGCAATTCTTTGTGCCCCAGTTGTATTGAAATTTGGGAACGTCCTAAAATTCAGGACTTAGGGGTTTATTCCTGTATATTATTTCATTATCCTTTGGCTGATCAAAGAACTGATAACCATTCCGATAAGCTGCTCTAGGGTCAAGTAAATACTGAATCTTTTGTGATGTTTCTTCAATAGCATGTATAATCCTGCCAAGGATATCAGTTTGCTTAGCTTTAACTAGCAACAAACACTGATTAGGATAAAAA
Organism: Moorena sp. SIO4A5; assembly: GCF_010672005.1. Classification (NCBI taxonomy): domain Bacteria; kingdom Bacillati; phylum Cyanobacteriota; class Cyanophyceae; order Coleofasciculales; family Coleofasciculaceae; genus Moorena; species Moorena sp. SIO4A5. The sequence goes on from NZ_JAAHHZ010000028.1 coordinate 24,280, forward strand.
ACAACAATCAGCAAAGTATCTCTAGATTCCATCAATATTTTTTCGTTGTTTACCAGACTAGGTAAGCGGTTAATAGATTTGTGAAACTCGATTATTTGATCTGCTATTTTTAGAGTTTCAGTTTTATTTAATTCACCTATATATTCAGTAATAGGTAACTGTTTATAGAGGATAACTGCACCTACAATGTCATCATTATCAGCTACTAAATCCCTAACAATTATATCGTAATATTGTGGTTGTTTTGACATCATATTGATTCTGGTCATGGGATTATTTTTGATTAAACTACTCTAGAACAGGGAACAGGTAATATCATGTCCGGTTGAGTACTTATACTAAGCGCCTTCTGCCTTCTGCCTTCTGCCTTACTTTAGCCAAAGTGTAAGTATTCAACCGGACATGATATTAATTATGTCTTTGCTGATCTCTCAGCGATGATTGCTTGACATCTGCCTTAAGCAAAAAGCCACTGTAGGCAGTCATACGGTGTTCGTGGAAATCTAGACCTTCAATTTCTGCTTTTTCTGTAACTCTCAGACTTGAGGAAAGTATGCTTTTAACAAATAACCAAGCCAGCCAGCTCATGACAACCGTTGACAGACCTACTGCAACAATGCCGAGTAGTTGAATAAAAAGCTGCCGGATACTATCTATCCCGCCACCACAGAATAGTCCGGCTACTGGACCGTTACCAATACTATACAAATCACCAGGTCCTTCACTGAAAAGAGCTAAAGCCAGTGTTCCCCAGACTCCACTGACAAGATGGACAGAAATAGCACCTACTGGATCATCAATTTTCATCCTGTCCCAGAAGTCCACTGAAAAGACCACAATTATTCCTGCCAGCAGACCTATAGCAATAGCTTTACCAATCGTAACGAATGCACAGGATGCAGTAATAGCTACTAAACCCGACAGTACTCCGTTAATAATCATAGTGGGGTCAGGCTTACTGTCAGGATCCCTTGGGTCAAACCAGGTAGTTATAGCTGCGGCAATACCCCCTGCACAAGCTGCTATATTCGTCGTGAGGACAATATGGCTAATGGAGTTGGGATCTAAATTCGTTGTTCCGGGATTAAAAATGCTTGAGCCGGGATTAAAACCAAACCAGCCCAGCCATAAAATCGAGCAACCTAGAATCGCCAGGCTGAGATTGTGTCCGGGCAGCCCATAGGAGACGCAATCTATATATTTGCCCTTGCGTGGTCCGAGAAGGTAAGCACCTACTAAGGCAGAGCCACCGCCTACGCAGTGAACTACCGTTGAACCAGCAAAGTCCCAAAATTTCAGCCCTTGTAGCCAGCCTCCTCCTAGCCAGCCTCCTCCCCAAATCCAGTGACCCGTGATTGGGTAAATGATGCCCACAAGTAGAACGCTGAACAGACAAAACGCCGAAAATTTGATGCGCTCGGCCACTGCTCCAGACACAATAGTGGCAGCAGTTCCAGCAAAAACCAGTTGAAAAAAGAACTTGGCGTTAAGGGGTATACCAATATCTTTTAGTGAATAGAAGACACCGTTGTAGGCTTCTCCTATGGCTGGACTATTATCTAATCCTGAAAGGAACAAGCCATTGAAACCTAAAACAGGGTTTCCATCACCAAACATGACAGCAAAGCCAACTGCCCAGTAAGCGACTGTAGACAGGGCAAACACAATCAGGTTTTTAGTCAAAATGTTGGCGGCGTTCTTTTGGCGGCAAAGACCAACCTCCAACATCCCAAAGCCCGCGTTCATGAAGAATACTAAACAACCAGTGAATATCACCCAGATAGTATCCACGGCAATTTGAAGAGATGCAAGGGTAGTCTTAAAAGGTAGATTCTGGGCTACTGCTACCTCGGTACACAACACCATGATTATTGCGATTAAGGGCAAGCAAACTTTCCAGCTTTGCAGCCTCCAACCGGTGGTACACCTTGACCTTTTACGGTTTTGTTTAGACATTAGTAATCAAAGGTTTAGTGCTTAGAATAAAAATCAATACTTGTAAGCATTCAGCCGTCAGCTTTCAGCCGTCAGCTTTCAGCTTTCAGCGTAGACCCCTGAATTAATTAATTTTTTTTGGCCTTAGGCTACTAGTGAAAACTCTTTTAGCGTAGATAAAATTTTGGCGTAGATAACACCCTAATCTTAAATCAGCCTAAGTCATGAGTGACCATTGACTTGGCTTATCCTTACACTAGTTCCCTTGATTCTATGAGTAACTGAATCTATTTGTTACCTGGGCACTTGACAGTGTTGTTCCAGGAAGCAGTTAAGCTCTATCTTACTCTTATAGTAGAGGATATTGTCAATGTTGTATGCTAACCTTAGCCTTTTTCTTTTTTTATTCGTCGAAATATATTCCTGTTTTTTTACTATCGTAAAATTTAATTATTCAGCAGTCAGCAGTCAGCAGTCAGCGGTCAGCCGTGAGCTAAAAGCTCACGCTACTTGAGGTGCCGTCAGCCGTCAGCTAGCGTGCCCATCGCCCATAAGCTGATAACTGTTCGCGTAGCGTGCCCGTAGTGCATAAGCTGAATGCTTACTGAGATGTAGCCAGCGAGGATTGATGATCGTGATTTTTTTTTGCATCATGGAAGTAACTCCTTTTTAGGAGGGAGGAAAGCCGCGCTGGTCGTGGTTAACAGTTGTAACCAGCGCGGCTATTAGTATCGGTCGTCACTTTCTATAGTATACATAACTCCTCGAAAAAATGCAAGGGGTATTTTTTTTTTTACATTTATTTACAAATAAAAGTTTTAGGGATTTGTCTACTCAATTATGTTGAATTTGTACAGTATTTTTCATTGGCTTATATTTTGATATACCACGGAATAGGGAACAGCGGATCTGGGAACAGGGAACAGTGAATATATAAAAAATCGGTTTACATGATAGAATAGCTAAGGTTTTTTGAAAATTCAAATTGGATACTACTCAGTTATCACAAAAAACTCAAACCCTATCTCCCTGCGACTGCATCAAGACACAGGTAAATATTAATAAACTTGGTGGAATATCTGAGTTGAGGCCAAGGGCAAAATGCCCCCCGTTATTAAGGGTTCAGTTGAATACCCATAATCAAGACGATTGATCGGGAGATGCCTTTGCCCTGGAAGTGGAGCAACTGACTAAGATTCAGGACTTTCCGGTTTGTTCCTGTATCTTTTTTCATTATTATTTTGCCTAACACTGGGCTGATCACCATTGCCAGAAGCTGGATTAGGGTCAACTAAAGACTGAATCTTTTCTGAGGTATTTTTAATAGTCTTTCTAAGGCTCCCAAGTCTATTAGTTTTTTTAGCTTTAACTAGCAATAAATAATCCTTAGCGTTAAAAACAACAATTAGATCAAAATCTTGATATTCAAACCAAATTCGGTTGGGTCGTTTAATACTAGCAACATTGATTATTGCCTCTGCTATTTCGATAATTTCATCTTCAGATAATTCGCCTATATAATCAGTTTATGGTAGCCCTTCGTCGGAGATAATAACTGCACCTATAATGTCATCATGAGCATCTACTAACTCCCTAACAATGCTATCATAATTTTGTGTTTTTTTTGACATATCGATTATTGCCAGGGACTTAATGGTGGGTAGACTAATCTTGATCGTCTTGATCGCGATCCGATAAAAAATCGTCTCTTATATGATCAAGGCTTTCTTTAGAATTAACTCTGATTCTTAGATATTTATGAAGTTCTTCTCTAAATGTTCGTTCAAGAAACTCCTTGATTTCCTGCTTGCTCTGCGGGCGATTCAAGCGCCTTTTATAAAACTTCTCAAAAACGGACGTATATGTCAGCCCCATCATTACTACATAGGTAGCAGCTAGTGCTCCTGCTACTGCCTCTGTTGCCAGAAAACCAGGAGGAAACAAGCCGACCAAAAAGGTAGCTGAGATTTCTAAAGCCCCAGTTGCTGGAACACTAATTGCTGTCACAATTGTTTGACCGCTAATTTGGTCTATAATTTCGATAATATCATCGGACTTATATAATTTTGCTATAACCTTTAGAAGACCAACTTGAGAGGAAGTCATGGCTATGACCGCTAAAAGCGGGACGGGAAAAAACCCAGCTCCAAAGCAAGTTGTAGCAGCAGCAGCAATGTATTTCCAGGCTACCTTCTTCTTGTATCCAATATTGACTATTTGGTTGGCAACGATGGCATCTGAATATATAGTCGGTAATAACTCAACGGTTTTACTGACCAATTCTTCCAGTCCAAAAGCTTTACAAATGGGTCCATTGTACCTCTCTAAAGGTTTAGCGGCTACCTCGAGAATGTCATAAGCCTTATTAAATTCACAATTTCTGATCACATCCTTAAGCTTATCAATGTCTTCAGGACTGACAATATCGCACTGAGACAAAACTATGATCACAGGAATTGCTAATCCGTTGAGTTCGTTAATGATATCCGCATCGAAGCCTTCAACTCTTTTTGAGGCCGCATTGATAACATACCAAATCAAGTGGATTTGAGCTTCTAATCCTTCGGCTTGTTTGGTCTCTATAAAATCAAACAGATTTACTTTGAACTCTTGTTCTTTATTCGCTTCATAACCGGCTGAATCGTATAAATTAATGGGTTTCCGTGTATCGACAGAACTATGATCTGGAGTATAAAGCTTGAATGATTGAGTTACAGGCCATCCCGCATCTGTTTCGGCTTTTTCTACCCCAAATACCTTATTAATAAGAGTACTTTTACCCGTACCAGTCTTACCAATTATGGCTATATTGGGAACTTCCATTTCTTCAACGATTTTTCTTAGCTCATCGTCCATAATCGTCATGATGACTCTCCTAACTCTTGAGTTTGTTAATTCTTTAGTTTGTTAATTCTTTCTTGGGGGATCCTTGAGCGCTGATTCCTTGACATCTGCCTTAAACAAAAAGCCACTGTAGGCGCTCATACGGTGTTCGTGCAAATCTAGACCCTCCTTTTCTGCTTCTGGTGAAACTCTGAGATCTGAGGAAAGTATGCTTTTAACTAATAACCACGCAAGATAGCTCAGGACAACTGTTGACAGACCTACTGCAACAATGCCAAGTAGTTGAATAGAAAGCTGCCGGATACTATCTATCCCGCCACCACGGAATAGTCCTGCTACTGGACCATCACTATACAAAGCACCAGCTCCTTCACTTCCTTCACTGAAAAGGCCTAAAGCCAGGGTTCCCCAGACTCCACCGACAAGATGGACAGAAATAGCACCTACTGGATCATCAATTTCCATCCTGTCCCAAAATTCCACTGAGAAGACCACAATTATTCCTGCCAGCAGACCTATAGCGATAGCGCTATCAATGGTAACGAATCGACAGGATGCGGTAATGGCTACCAAACCCGACAGTACTCCGTTAATAATCATAGTGGGGTCAGGCTTACTGTTAAGATCCCATGGGTTCAACCAGGTAGCTATAGCTGCGGCAATACCCCCTGCACAAGCTGCTGTATTCGTCGTCAGGACAATATGGCTAATTGCCTTGGGATCTAATTCCATCGTTGAGCCCGGGTTAAAACCAAACCAGCCTAGCCATAAAATCAAGCAACCTAGAATCGCGAGGCTGAGATTGTGTCCGGACAGCCCATAGGACACGCCATCTATATATTTACCCTTGCGTGGTCCGAGAAGGTAAACACCCACTAAGGCAGACCAACCGCCTACGGAGTGAACTACGGTTGAACCAGCAAAGTCCTCAAATCCTATCCCTTTTAGCCAGCCTCCTCCCCAAATCCAGTGACCCGTCATTGGGTAAATGATTGCCACCAGGAGAAGGCTGAACAGACAAAAGGCGGAAAATTTGATCCGCTCAGCCACTGCTCCAGACACAATAGTGGCAGCAGTTCCAGCAAAAACCAGTTGAAAAAAGAACTTGGCGTTGAGGGGTATATCAATATGTGTTAGTGAATCGAAGACATCGTTACTTTTAAGGAAAAAGCCACTCAAACCTATAAAAGGGTTCCCATTGCCAAACATGAAAGCAAAGCCAACTGCCCAGTAAGCGGCTGTAGACAGGGCAAACACAATCAGGTTTTTAGTCAAAATGTTGGCGGCGTTCTTTTGGCGGCAAAGACCAGCCTCCAACATCCCAAAGCCCGCGTTCATAAAGAACACTAAACAACCAGTGAATATCACCCAGATAGTATCCAGGGCGATTTCGAGAAATTTAACCTGGTTTTGGAGAGATTTAAGCTGGTTTTGGAGAGATGTAAGCTCAGAAGGTGGATTCTGGGCTACTGCTACCTCGGCACACAACAAAATGATGATTGCGATCGCGGGCAAGCAAACTTTCCAGCTTTGCAGCCTCCAACCGCTGCTGCACCTTGACCTTTTGCGCTTTTGTCGAGACATTAGTAATAATTAGAATAAGAATAAATACTTTCCCACTAGCAGCTGTGGCAATCCACAGTGGTATGGGAATCATGGCCAAGGAATTGATTCCAAGACCTGTCGATGGATACCTACAATCTCGGTTATCTGTGCTCATTAGGAATTAGCACAAAAAACCTAGCAGGTTCATAAATTAATTAAATTTTTTGGCCTTGGGCTAAGAGTTAATAGGCCTTTCGGCATCAGGGTAAGCGCAAGAATCAATAAGTTGTGGCTCATTGATAAAAAGACGGCACAATTATCAATAACTTAACTCTATTGCGAGTACAGTTCTACGAGATGATAGGGGTTTTGAGCCACGAGCAACCGATATCCAGCCAATGCACATTATGAGCCATTTTTTCTTGCGCTTACCCTGCTTTCGACGTAGATTAAGCCCTGAGCTTAAATGAGTCTAACCCCTATGTGAAATTGACCTGGCTTATCGTTACACTAACTCCCTTGAGCCTATCAGGAAGTGGAGCTATTCGCTCTCTTGCCACTTAGCCGTATTTTTCCAGGAATTAGTTAACCATTATTTTACTCTTATACTAGACCATCTTGTCAAGATTGTGTGCTAACCTTAGCCTTTGTATTTTTTTTGTATTCGAATAAATAAAATTTACAAATAGCTCGTGAACTATAAGGCTGATTTAAAATAACCCCAAAAAATCCTTGTATTTCTTTTATAATAGTGCTTGTTGTCTATTTTAGATTCCCTTGTTTCCTCAATCCTCTGTTTACATCTCAAATGGAAAAGCTATATCTCAGGGGAATTTAATATTTTTTTGTATAAAATGTACTTGACAAATATTCAGGTAAGTTATATATTAGTTTGGTCACTGTTGAGGCTACCTCCCAGCAGCCCAACGGGTTAACCTGAAGATCAGCAAAAGTTTTTATTTCGCGATCGCTGATCATGTCAAAGGGCTTATGGCTTGCTTGTGCTGACATCTCAGCAGCTAGAGCCCCGTGTGGAAAGAACCCAGCGTCACAAGGGTCTCGATTGAACCAATTTGGGCAGCTTAAAACAGACTCTCGCCGCCTACAAAGCTCGAAAGTGTCAGGGTGCATCTCATTAAAGCTGTTTGACCCGGTGGGTGGAATGGGCATCTTGCCCGTTATCCCTCTTCTGTCACTCTCCGAAATCTTTTGTCTTTTCTAAATTCTAGAACTTTTGTAGTTCAAGGGATTACCAGATTTTTTTCTAGCAACAAATACAGTATCCAATTTTTTCTAATAGAATAGCTTGTATTGATTGACTGATAATACTTCTGAAGATTGGTGTCCCGGAGACTGACAAAAGAGGGATAGCTAGTCTAACCCGTCCCAATTTTATTAAAGCTCTTCCTCAATTAGCTCCTTTAATCATCAAGTTTGGGGGTATTGAAGCCCTAAGAGAAACGGTGGCAGCGGTTGATGATGTTAGTCGATGGTGGAAGTAGGGAAAAGGGAGTAGGGAGTAGGGAGTAGGGAGTAGGGAGTAGGGAAGAGTTAATCAAGGATAGAGGAATTATGATTAGCCTTACTGGGTGTGAAGTGAACCAGTGTTAGGATTCAGTTGATGCCTGTGCCATGGGGAAGAATTGCGCTAAGCTAATGTTAGCTTAATCATGGGCAAGTTTCGTTTTGCTAACTCACCTAGACTATAGGTAAGCTCAATCAATAATAATCAACACTCTCATCCAAACAATACTATCCATGGAAAACGTCAATCAAATCACTTTAAGTTTACCCACAGATTTGCTGAAAACTACAGAAGAACTAATTCAGACAGGACTAGTAAAGAATCTTGAGTAATTAGTTGTATTAGCCTTGCATCATGAAATTGTAAAAATTAAACAGTTACAGCAAAACAATCAACAGCTACAAGAAAATAGCAATGGTGTAGATGATCCCATTTGGGGACTTGGAGACAATCCAGTTGTGGGTGGAGTCAGTTTAGAATGAAGAATGAAGAATGAAGAATGAAGAATGAAGAATGAAGAATTTAGAATTCGGTAGCAAGTATTGGGACAGTCTGTCCCGTAAAGCCAAATGACTGAGGATGAATTCAAACTTGAAATTGCGCTGATGCTGTATAATCAAGAAAAAATCAGCAGTGGCAAAGTCGGTTTTTGTAATCTTTAATTAAACGGTTATTTTTGAATAATTTAATAAAGGTAACTCTTGACCTCTAGCTTGGTAATCTTCTACCAAAAGCTCTAACACTTCTTTAGCATTTTTGAGAGCCTCTTCGTAGCTGCTGCCATGGGTATGAGCATAAGGACCAAATTCTGGTAAACTAGCAATGTAGGTTTGGTCTTGCTCTGACCATTGAATTAAGATACTATAGTGGTTTTTCATCTGTATTTATTTCTGTAAATTATCTAAGTCTCTACTCCCCTCTGATTCCCGATTCCCGATTCCCGATTCCCGATTCCCGATTCCCGATTCCCTAATTAAAAACCACTATAATTAATTAACCGTTTCAATTCATAATCCCGACTAAAATTTCCAGCAACTCGGTTAGCTCTTCTGGGACGATGTAGCGCTTGGGGTCTTGTTGTATAGAACGTTCTTGGCGATTAAAAGTACCGAAACGCCAGTCTTCTCCGGTGGTAACAATGCCGTACAAAATTCTCTGGTCAGACTGGAGCCACTGATCAAGGGCAACCAACTCCACCGCCAGTTGAGTGAAGCCCCTTACCAGATCAGATTGTTTGGCTTCGATCACAATCACGTTATGGTTGGCAATGTAATAATCTAAGGTTCCCCGCAGGTGTTCGCTAACGGCGATGGAATATTCAATGTAAATGCGGTGATTAGTTAGATCGACTACTTCAAACAGAATTGGTGCGATCAGGGCTTCGCGACGGGCAGTTTCGTTGATCAGCTCGATGCGCTTGCGGTTACGCTCGATTTGGTGCAGCAGGGGTTCAATAGGCGCAGTGAAGGGCTGACGAGGTAGATCGATATGCGATCGCACAAGGGTACAGTCAAATTCAGCCAAGATATCTTCTAGGGTAAAGGGAAGGTGAAAATATTGGCTAAAACTGTAAGGCTGTCCAGCTTTGAGAATGCGGCGGCGGTTCATTTGTGGTTAGTCTTCATTTGTTGACATCTCAACTAGAGCCGTTCTCATCTAAAGAACGCACCTTAATAACCTTAGCAGGAATTCCCACTACCGTAGCCCCAGCAGGTACATCAGATAAAACTACAGCATTAGCACCAATATTTGCCCCATTACCGATAGTAACCTTGCCAAAAATCTTAGCACCAGCACCAACATTGACACGTTTTCCTAAGATGGGGGCATCGAAAGGACGATCTAAATAACGATTACCTAAAGTGACTCCTTGACGTAGGATACTATCATCACCAATAGTGCAATCCCCATGAATAACAATCGCACTTTGATGCTCAATAATTACTCGACGACCAAGCTTTACGGTGTAAGGTAATTCAATCCCATAGGTATTACGAACTTTACGATATAATGCTCGGTAGAGAATACTAAAGGGAGCCCGTAGTAACTTCGGTTGGATGTTCATTCTCCAGACTCCAAACCGCTGCACCGCCACAGCCCGAAATCCAGGCTTAGTCCAATCACAACCATGGGCCTTCCAATCTTCTTTAATTTGTTGCCAAAGTCCCAACTTATCGGTTTTTGGCTGGGTAGAATTTGCCGTTAAATCTGTTGGCATCACCATAATATTTTTTTAGAATGAAGAATTTAGAATGAAGAATTTAGAATGAAGAATTTAGAATGAAGAATTTAGAATGAAGAATTTAGAATTGGGAATCGGGAATAGTCCATCAGCTTTGTATAACAGGCTTCGATGCTGTGGCACCCGCATTATATGAGGTACACTTCTCAACCTCAAAGTCCCCCTTATTAAGGGGGATTTAGGGGGATCCCTTTGTACCTCATGGGTATAAGATTTGCTATAAGCTGATAGCTAAAAGCTAATCACGAAATCTTCGGACTACTAAAGGCACCACCTTTACAAAACACACTATTGCGGAGAAAATCACTAAGTAACTGGGGTGGGTCATTATCGGGCTTACCTTGAACCACTCGGCGCAATTGCCACAATAAATAACTAGAAGCCCAGGCATGATCCGCTAGAGCAGCGTAAAACCAACCATAGTTTTTAAGAAAATACCGTCGTCGAGAATCAAAGACATACTGGGGTCGGCGTTTGGGTGGACGCTTGGTGTCGGTAACACCTGAACTTTGTCCAACTAAGTGGACTACGCGACTTTCTGGGACATACCAGCATTCCCAACCAGCTCTCTGGGCTTGTAGGCAAAAGTCCATTTCTTCGTAATACATGAAATAAGCTTGATCGATCAGGCCAACCTGCTCAAACACTTCCCGACGAATAATCATACTTGCCCCAGCAACCCAATCCGTTGGACAGGGTTGGTCAGGAATCGGTGGCCAAACTACCCACTTCGATAATAATCTCGATACCACACCGAGACGCAAACCAGAATCTAGCTCACTGAGGACGGTATGAAACCGAAATGCTGAACACTGAGGGGTACTGTCAGGCTCTTCCAGGCGAGAGCCAGCAATACCCACCTGGGGATGGTCACTCATAAACTCGACCAGGGTTTTGATTGCCCTAGGACGAACAATGGTATCTGGGTTGAGCAACAACACATAATCCGGTGGCTGATTAGACTTCAGGGCTGGGCGGATCACAGCATTATTGCCAAAAGCAAATCCACCATTGTGCTCTAGTGGCATCACCGATGCCCAACTACCCCAGTTTTCGTTTGCGATCGCATTTTTAATGGCAACAGCCGATCCATCCCCAGAGGCATTATCTGCCACTACTACCGTAGTATTCGATAAACCTGGGATTTCATCCGCTAGAGAGCGTAAGCAATCAATAGTTAAACTAGGGGTTTTGTAGTTAACAATTACTATAAGTAAAGAATTTATGGTATTGTTTTTTATTTCATTATACATAACTAATTTTGTGCTTTATTTAGCTTATACATTAAGAATTAATTGTTAGTTATTTTGCTATTTTTTAAATTCAAAAAATAGCGTTTTTAAAACCGTAAAAATTAACACGTTTTTTTACCCTACTCCCTACTCCCTACTCCCTACTCCCTACTCCCTACTCCCTACTCCCTACTCCCTACTCCCTACTCCCTACTCCCTACTCCCTACTCCCTGCTATATCATCCCTAATTCCTTTGAACTTGTCTCCGTTGATGCCGATTTTGATTCCGATTTTGATTCCGAGAACGCTGGGCTACCAATGCCGGGACTTTTTTAACCTTATTGGTTGTAGGTTCTTGGATCACCAATCCTGATAGTCCTCCACAAGCCAATACAAAGACAGGATTACCATGGGCATTGAGCAGAAATTCCACCATGTACAACGCTACAGCCACGGTCAGCACCGCCACTGGTGCCGCTTGCCGCTTTGGCCACAACTCCGCTGGACAACGGAACCAAAACATAGTCAACACCGGCATTAGTAAGGATGTGGTCAGGCTGGCTAGTCCAACGGTACCAGTTTCACCAAACGCAAGAATCCACAAACTATCTGGAACTGTAACTTGCTCACCCTTGTCATTAAATATCAGACTTCTTCCCCATCCTCCCCAGCCAAACACGATCCGTTCCCGTGCTTTATCTACAAGTAGCTCTTCATTATCAAATCTAAACTGTAAGGATTGGATACGGTCTGCAGGAACCACATTCGATACATGTGAGATAATCTGATCACTAACGTAGGTTTCAGTCTGTGAGTTAATGTATAAGTAAGAACAAATAACCCCAATTAGGATAAAGACTGGCAAAGCAGTACGAAATTGCTTGCCCACAAACAAGATCCCAACTCCTAAGAGTAGTAAGAAATAGGCACCAGTGGATTTGCACAATATAAATGTGATCAACACGGCAGCTACCAGCCACTTCATCGGAATATTCCACAGTTGTTTGATCACCCCAGTGTGCCATAGCCAAATTCCCACTAAACTAGCTGCCATCATCCACAGACCCACTGGCAAACCGTGGATCATAAATACTGTCGGTCTCCATCCCCCGTAACGCATGGTTTGAGAAAAGTCAGGATGAGCAAAGAAGCCGTAAAATATCCTATGGAGCTGCGGACTAAAGCGAATTTCGTACAAACATAGGGGAACATAGATCAAGCCGCCCATGAAAATGCCAATTGACAATTCACGTAATCCACTCAAGTTATTGAGATAGATCCGACCGAGAAAATAGGGTACTCCCCAGGTCAAGGTTTGCGTCAAAACAGTAGAGAACCCATCGTAAGCCCCCAACCCATTCGTAAGAGATGAAGCCAATGGACATAGGCACCAAATTAGCATCGGCAAGTCAATCCAGCTGAATTTAAAGGAGCTAAAACGCCCAACATCGTATATAAACGTAGCCAACAAAATACCGTAGCAAGTTGCCGACATCTTAGTATAGTCAGGTAGACCAGGCAAAGCATATTCTGCCACAGGTAGAAATAGCCATGCTACGATGAAACTCACAATGACTGCCCGCTGAGCTGGAATTCTCATGAAGAGATAAAGAACAACTGGAATCCAGCCGAACATGACGATGGGGACTAAAAAACTCATTGGCTTTTTTGGGCATAAACGTCAACAGAGTTGCTTGAGTAATTTCTGACTTAAGTAATGTAAGCTATCAGCTATCAGCTATTAGCTTAAGCGCTACGCGCACGCTACTTGAGGTGCTATCAGCTATCAGCTATTAGCTATCAGTTATCAGTTATCAGTTATCAGCTATTAGCTATTAGCTATCAGCATATGCCTTAAGTCACAGCGTCGTTCGCACAGCGTGGCCAAACGCGCCCCGCGTGGCCTAAAGGCCAAGGCCAAAGCCTGTGCCACGGTACTTGAGGTGCTTTTGAATAAAAGAGTAAGCTGAAGGCTGACGGCTGACCGCTGATGGCTGACCGCTGACCGCTGATGGCTGACCGCTGACCGCTGACCGCTGACCGCTGACCGCTGACCGCTGACCGCTGACTGCTGAATTATTACTCAAGAATTAACTTCTTAAGAAAGTTCTTGACTTTGGTTACTGGAGATTTTTTAAGTTGTAATTTTTCTCCTGGTCGAGCCTTAAATAATGTGGAATGATCGCCACTCTTGGAAAGCTCTTCAGCTGGTCTGCCATTGCTGTAGTAGTAAAGTGCCAAGGATTTCCGAGTCCTTCCTTCTGGACAAGTTAATGGCTCAGGATGTCCGTGATAGGAAAAATCGGTAGTACTGAATATGACACATCGGTTGAAGATGGGGAGAATTTTTTTCTGAGACTGAGTCATCTCTTGATCCCACATTTCAAAATAACCACCATAGTCTTCTTTCCAATCTTTGTTGAGATAGATCAGAAGATTTAAGCGGCGGTCAAGGCGCAATTTTGTATGGCGATTGAAATCAGCATGGATTTTTAAGTAACCACCTTTTTCGATCTGATGCAAGCCACCACCAACAAAATGAGGATCAGGGATGATTCCATCAATACCAGTTAAGGTTTCTAAAAAGTTAAGGAAAGTTGATGAATTGAGCTGATACAGAAAAAAACGGGTGTATTCTCCCATTTGTAATTCCGATTTTGAAGCCAGTTTTTTTTCTGGGGCAGCCTCAAATTTTTGCCAATCAATTGCATCAGCTTGAGGAAACTCATTCAGAATATTATCTAGAATCTCTTCTGGAAAGAAGTTATCCATGATAATGTGTGGGAATGGCTCAGCCTGGGCGTAGGCTTCACAATGCTCCTTCGCAAAGTTAGTTAACTTTTCCGGGTCTAGGCAATAGTTTAATTTTGAATCCATTTTGTTATCCATTGTTTATTTTATAGTTTTTATTCTTAATTAAGAATAGCAATACTAAATAGAACGTGATAATTTTTGTTACCTACTCCCTGCTCCCTGCTCCCTGTTCCCTGTTTTAAAAAAGTCCACTGATAGGATATCCAAAACCCAACATATATCGAGCCCAAATCACCCACATCAGTAATGTCAACAGTAGTGAAGTAGCCCAGAGGTCTTGCTTAATAAAAGAAAGCCCTTCACGACAGAGACCATAAGTTATTACTAAATAAGGGAGAATGTCATTGAAAGCAATCACGACTACTGCTCCGAGTGGTCCATTGTCGAACCTTTGCATCAGATAAAATCCTAGGGGTATGCCAATACAAACATTAAGACTCTTGACAAGTTGACTGTAAGCGTTATAGTTTGGCTTCCCAAGAGCCATCAGAGCTTGCTGAACCGTATCAATCAATAATGCAGGCCAGATGCCTAGGGTCAAGATTGGTAACATCCAAGCCGCTTCATAAAACCTCTCATCATATAAGACAAAAATCGCAATATCTCCAAAAGCAGTACTGACTGTCAACATCAATGCTGCAACCACTAGGATAAGTTGGCGATTGTACCAAATCTTAATCCGAAAGGTTTCCCGAGGCAAGTCAGCCAGTTGAGAAAACGTTGGCAAAAGCACCTTGGAACTAATTGCCGAGATTACCTGAGAAGGTAGGTACGCTAAATTAAAGGCAACACCATAAATTCCCAATAACTCAAATGAAAACAATTTGCCTAGAATTAGTCGGTCGGCTTGGGTCGCGAGAAAGGTAAGCGCCGTTGAAATAAATATCCATTTCCCGAAGGAAAAGATGCTGTTGGCTGCCTCTTTCTCCCAGGTAAAGCGGTTTGATATTCCAGGAATTAACCAATGACTCATTACCATTTTGACCAATGCCGTCAGCACATTTCCAATAGCAAGAGCCCAGATTGTCCGATTGACAAAAGCCCAAGCGACCATCAAGATCAGGCCGGACACTTGCCCCACCAGCTCAAACATCATGATCTTGCCAAATGCCATGTGGCGGTTGAGGCTCCACACAGCAGTGGAGTTGAATCCCTCAATCAGTGGGATCACACCAATGACTGGCATCAGCCCTAACAGCTGCGGGTTATTATAGAAATGGGCAATCGGCCAAGTAATTATAAGACAAGCCACCCACAGCAAAAGGCCCCGCAAAACCTGAATAGTCCAGATAG
Source organism: Moorena sp. SIO4A5 (assembly GCF_010672005.1). Classification (NCBI taxonomy): domain Bacteria; kingdom Bacillati; phylum Cyanobacteriota; class Cyanophyceae; order Coleofasciculales; family Coleofasciculaceae; genus Moorena; species Moorena sp. SIO4A5. Next base: position 39,711 of record NZ_JAAHHZ010000028.1, read on the forward strand.
TATTCAGAAAAACTGGGTCATCCCCACGTTTATTCTGGATGATGCTTGCACCAATCCCGACATCGGAGAATAACCGTAAGCCAATGATGAAAACGTTGGCTAGAGCCATTAAGCCGAAAAACTCTGGTGCAAGCAGGCGGGTCAGAACAAGATTACTTGCCAGTCTCAGAAACTGACTTGTTCCATAACCAGCTACTGTCCAAATAGCCCCACGGAGGAGTTGTTTTTTAAGTGATGAGGACATGGTTAGATTTCCGAGTAGGTAGACGGGATGGGTGGGGTTGCAGACTTAAAGGCATCAGATAATTTGATTAGTTTTAAAGATTGGCTCTACAGCTGATATCTGAGCATGTTGTGTAATGTAGGTACGTTACAGCTAGGTAGATAATAGTTGTTGAGCACCAGATGAATACTCCCGAACCGTATTTTGCCAGAAACGGGCTGGCTCTTGAGATGAGAAATAACGACTGATATAGTCGTGAGCATTGCGTGAAATATTGTCACGAAGTTCTGCATTCTCTAGTTCCAAAAGACATCGTGCTGCAGCCTCAGGAGTCTCGGCAGCCATAGCAGTCTTACGGTGTTCCATGCAGAAATTTGCCCCACGGGCAGTCTTACCGACTACCACAATTCCTGCTGCCATGGATTCTTGGGGAGGAAGGGCACAACCCTCAACCTCTGCAGATGCCAGGAAGACTTGTGGTCGTCTAAACTGCTTTGCTAGTTCGTGAAAGGGAAGTCCATCCACACGCTCAAATCTCCAGTAGGTACCACCTAGCTTTTGATACCATTCCTCAGTCTCGGTGATGAACTCAGGACCTTTTCTGGGAAAGGCGAAGACCAAACCTGCTTCTCTTTCTGCTTGAGGAATAAATGGAAATGCCTGGTTGTCAACTACATTGGGAACAATCTCAATTTCCTTGCCAGGATAAGTGGCTTCGCATATTTCCTTCATGAAGGGAGAGTCTGTCCAAAGAGCCACACGGCTATCTCGATAGTCAAAATCAGCTTTAACCAAAATTGGAACCTGGAGATAAGCGATCGCTGGTCCTTTGACATCATTAATCAATAGTGTCAGCCAATCAGGAATAATGCATACATCATCCGGACGACGATCTGCCCAACGGATAAAGGGTAAATCGTGAATCCCCCAAGTATTCCCAAAGGTGTTACGACCAGTCATGGTGGCAATTACTGCATCAGCCCCAGATTCCCGAGCTGCCAAGCAGTGACGCATGATATTCAGGTCTCCGCCGTTTACTTCGGATTTATAAAGCCACCTACGCCTGACCCAACTCTGAATTGGCTTTAGCTTAGGACGGCGAAGGACACGGTATATTAGCTGCCAAGTGGTGCTTGTTGAAAAGTCTGAAAGCAAAAATACAAAACGCATCAGCTAACTTTTAAAAATAAGGGAAATTATTGAAAATGGTTATCTGTTGCCCCGATTTACAATTTAAAGGCGTGAGAGCTTAGCACTCCTTGGTGGTGCCTCAATCGGAGCTTGCTTTGGAGGTAGTTCAGGATTAGATAGAAATAGGGCTGACAATTTCTTGGCTTCTGTTGCGACATCATGCCGCCTAGCAATCCGCTCCGCCCCAGCTTTACCCATTTCCTCGAGGGTTTCCACCGGGGAGTTTAAGGCTTCAGCCATTGCTGCGGTTAAGGCTTCAACAGAGCCTGGTGGCACCAGCCAACCACAGCTACCATCACTCACCAACTCAGGTATTCCGGCAACATAAGTAGTAATCACTGGACGACCCAGGGCTAAAGCTTCCATGAGCACGACTGGTAATCCTTCCGCAAAGCTGGGCAGTACCAGGGCTCGTGCTGCTAAAATTTGTTGCTGAACCTCAGTATTACTAGCCCAGCCAGTAATCTGAATGTGGTCTTGCAAACCCAACTGGGCAATAGTTGCTTCAATTTGCGATCGCAACGGTCCATCACCCACTAGTACCAACTTGAACTGCAAGCCCTCAGCCGCTAACTGATGCGCCGCTTCAATCAAGAGTAGATGTCCTTTTTGTTCACTGAGGCGACCAACGCAAACTAAGCGTGGCACCTCTGGTATGGGGGTATGGGGTTTACTCAAAAACATCTCATCCACACCACAGTGGATCACATGGATTTTTGACCACTGATTGTGGCTGCACCATCGATAAAGCTGGCTTTTGCCAAAGGAGCTAACAGCGACCACAAAAGCAGCTCGGTTGATTTTTTCTCTTAAGGCGAGAAGTTGGGATTTATCAAACTCTTCTGGACCATGAACTGTGAAGCTGTAAGATGGTCCACCGAGAGCATGACATAACATAGCTACTGTAGTTGAGTTTGTTCCGAAGTGGGCGTGAACCTTCTCAATATCTGACTCGGAAAACCAACCCAGCACAAGGCAAGCCTCAGCTAAGTAGGCTAGATGATTCAAAACTCCTCGGTCTGAACCCCAGCCGATTTTGAGGGTCAGCCCTAAGGTCTTCAAAAGACGTATCGGTCTGGTTAAGGCAGTGCGTAATAGGCTAAAACACAAGCCCACGATGCCAACTCCTAAGACAAATCGAGTCTTCTGTAGCTCTAGTTGATCGGCTTGATCAACTAGTTCAGAGGCGCAGGAACGGATAGAAAAACGTTTGACTTGAATACCGCAAGCCTCAAGGCCTGCAATCTCTCGCCGGATGAAGCTGTGACTTACCTTAGGATACTGATTAACTAGATAGGCAATTGTCATCGTGAACTCGGGGCAACGGTATGTCTGTTTCTATGAATTCGTAGTTCGTAGATTTACACCTTATCTAAGAGATGGAATAGATCGAGAAAAATCCTCAAATGTTTCAAGGGATGTAACGCCTTCATTAACATCACCTGATTAGGCTCCATTGTCCGTACCAATTTTGCCGCCTCCTCAGGCGAAAGCAACTTTGGTGGCAGTATGTTCCTAATTGTTCTTACTAAGTGTGAACTCAGAATCCGGATTGCGATCGCATCGGGGATAGGTAATATCGTATCCGGCAGAATTCGTTTTGGTGGCAGGTTGAACGCGATTGCGTGGCCTTTTGGCCAAGGTTGTCTGTCAGAATGAAGAATGTAGAATTTAGAATGCGCGCATTCTTCATTCTTCATTCTTCATTCTTCATTCTTCATTCTTCATTCTTCATTCTTCATTCTTCATTCTTCATTCAAAAATGGTGAACAACCGATTAACCTTCAACAACCCATGTTCTAGGGTGAGACAGTCAAGGAAGATGGTTGAACACGATTAACTACTACCCCCAGACAAGTTAAGCCAAACCTGTCTATTTGATCGAGGACTTGCTTGAATTGAGATTTCTTAGTTCCTCTTAATCCGACCACCATCAAGATTCCATCTGTATTGGCAGCCAGGAAATTGGCGTCTGTATAGTTCAGTAGATTAGGAGTGTCATAGATAACCAAGTCAAATTTTTCCTGAAAATGCCCCATAATCTTTTCCATGCGAGTAGACCCCAGCTCTGGAGCAGATTCTACTAAGGATTGCCCAGAAGTCAACACAAAAAGATTATCTGAGAAAGGCGATCGCTCCATCACAACCTCTAGGTCGTTTGATAGCAAGTCCCTCAGTCCTTGCAAGTTCTGTAAATTCAAATTGGTGTGAAGTTGAGGTGAATGGAAATTAGCATCTACTAATAGAACTCGCTGACCTCTGGAGGCTGCGATGTGCGCTAGGTTTAAGGCGACACTAGACTTACCATCCCCAGCCATAGCCGAGCAAATGGCGATGGAGCGAAGGGGTGGATTACAGAAGCGGAAATGCATGTTAGTGTAGAGAGAGTCGAATGCTTTTTGAAATCGACTATCCTCAGAACTTCTGTCCTCATCGTTGTCATAATCTACACTCAAATTATTGAATAGTTCAGGATTTTTACTAAATGGTATTTCTCCTAAAACAGGTAAATTATGGCCTTCTTCAATATCCTTGATTTCATAGAAGATATTCCGATACTTATCATAAAGGAGAACTGTACCCATCCCTAAGCTTAAACCACCCATAACTCCTAGAAGTATCAACTTATTCTGACTAGATTCTGCGATCGGTTGACCGGTCGGATCGCGCAAAAGCTGAGGTTGAGAAACTATCTCCCAAGGTACTTCCCGTTGAGCTTTCTCCACCTGCAAGGTCTCTTTCTGAGTTTCCAGTTGGTTGAGAGTTTGAGTAGCAATTTGTAACTGCCGCTGTAGATCATTATACTTACGGACAAAAATCGGGAATTCTTGGACTTCGCGATCAACAGTGTTTTTGGTTTGTATCAGAGCCTGATTACGAACCTGTAGTACCTCAATTTGGTTGGTGGTATCAACCAATTGTTGAATCAGTTGTAAACGAATTGGATTTTGAAGGGTTCGCACTCGGGGGTTAATCGGTTGACCTCCTAAGTTCTGACCCAGAATCCGTTGTACTTCCCGATTGAGAAGGTTTTCTAGGTTTTGCCGTTGCTCTAGTAAGGTTTGAATATTAGGGCTCTCTAGCTGAAAGCGGGCGGATTCTATGGCAATTTGACTTTCTATTTCTTTAAGATCCGCCAGTAACTTCTGATAGTTAGGATCTTCACTCAAGGCAGAAGAAGCTAAAGCTTCCGTTGGCGATAGCTTTAATTGTCTTTGTAAGCTGTTTTTTAAGTTGATTAGCTCTTGTAGCTGCCTGGTTGTATCTCTTTTTTGGTCGCTAATTTGACGAACTTTATCTGACAATTGTCCCCCATCAAATTGAGGTTCAATTAGCTGATACTGCTGTTGCAAATTTTGCAACTTTCCTTGGATACTCTTAACTCGATTCTGTAATTCAGGAAGTTGATCATTAATAAACTTAACCCCTTGACCAATGCGGGTTGTGCGGTCTTCTAAACTATACTTTTCATATTCTTCAGCTGTTGTTTCTAAGACCAACTCTACTAGTTTGGGATCTGTCCCACTATAACTAACTGATAGGATTTTAGTATTTTCACCTTGACTTTCTTCTTCGAGACGTTCAACTGTTAAAGAATACTGAAGTAGTCCAAGGTTAAACTCTGGATACTGGAATTTAATTTTATTGACGATTTTAGATAAGATTTCAGGACTGGTTAGGATTTTAATTTGAGTTGCATAGTCCAGTTCAAAATTTCTCTCACCAGGTATTCTTCCCTGACCCCGAGTAAGTGTCATTGGTTCAGTGGATATTGCTGCAGCAGATGTGACTGGTTCCACTAACAGCTGAAAATTACCTGAATATGTAGAGGGAGATTTGCTACTCAAAAAGGTAGCAGCAACAGTCACTAAACCTGCAATCCCTGCAACCACCATGGCTTGGCGTCGGGCAATCCTCAAAAGCGGACCGAGATTTAATCCTTTTTGAGGAGTATTTAACTCATCTTGCTCGTTTAATGTTATTTGTTGCAATTGTCTGCCCCTTTTACTAGTTGATAAGGTTTCAGCCCCCTGTTGTATATCCAAGAGGATGCTAATTTTTGCAGGGAGACACTAATAATTACCAACTCTCAGGGCAATAATCCGGATTGTCCAGGTTTATAACCCTGTTCACATCGATGCTATAGTTGATCGATGTCGAAGAAAAATTTATCAATATTCCGGAGTGCCCTCAACTCCTTTTATTTCGGTTATTTATAGTCTTTTTTTTTTCAAAAGACTTTGGTAATTTCAAAATATTTTTATATTAATAAATGTCAAAATATTTTATACCAATTATGTAAATTAATTTGACAGATTAATTTAATATTAAAATATCCTGATATTGCTCTTGATTATTACTTTTAATACTTGGGATTATTCCCCGCTTAAATTATCTTTTAATATACACTTAGGATGCTAATTTTTTTGATTTATAGCAGTCGCCAGGGCAGTTAGGACATGACAAAAGTCTCAAACCTAAGTAAGCGCAAGAGTTTGACTTCTGACTTCTGACTTCTGACTTCTGACTTCTGCTATATTTTGTGGTATAAATCTCAAATATTTATATCCAAAATAGGTAAGCCCAAGGATAATTACTTGGGCTAAATTATGGTATTAAAAATTTAATTAACCCGGATTCTCAAACAATTACTTAAGAATCCTATACCTAGGCTAAAGAAAAGACCAGAAATTGATCTCCCCTAGTAGAATCAGTTGATTAGGATGATGGGGTATCGACTGCATCCCGCTCTGTGCGAATCCACTTGGTCTGAGGTTCCACCAGAAAAGCCAGATAGAGGGGAATTTTCCACAGAATGTAAATTGGAACAGCTAAGAGCATCAGGATCGGAAAGTCTGCTCGGCAAAATTTAGCCCAACCTTCAACAATCGCAATTAACAGCAGCACCCCTTCTATTAGTAACACAATGGTACTTATCCATGATGCTCCCAATGCTCCCCCGAGTAAAGCTCCCCCTGTAGCAGCTACCCAAATTAGAACCAATAGGGACAATGGTGGCACACATAAGTCTAATGCGTACGCTAATAGATCGAAACGTCTTTGACGAATAGACTCTTTGAGCAACTTAGGAACTTGGTTTAGCAAAGTCTCGATATGACCATGCTCCCAGCGTGACCTTTGACTCTTTGCTGAAGCGTCTTTCATCAGACGACCTGTCACTCCTGCTTGTTGGCAATATATTGGGGAATGTCCGATGATCGCTAAATCCAAAGCCAACTGCATATCATCAACTGTTTTACTGCCAGCCAAAGAGATTTTGCGAATCACTGACCAAGGGAACGCCATTCCTGAACCTGTTAACAAACAAGGCAAGCCCAGTCGATGTAACCCACTCGGACGGACTGTATTTTTGAATTTAACCGCCAGGGTAGAGATCAAATCCTTTACTACCGGTTTGTCTGGTTGTGTCATTAAGTAAGTTGACTGAACCGGTCGTTGTCTAGCGTACGCAAGGCGGGAAATCCGTGAAATCGTTCCTTCAGTAACGATACAGTCTGCATCAACCACCACCACTACATCCGGTGGATTAGGCTCGATAAAGCTCATACCGAAGTCTAAGGCATATCCCTTACCTCTGCGCTCATGATCCTGTCGTTCAATTACGGTAGCACCAGATTTCCGAGCCACTGCTGCGGTGTCATCAGTGCAATTATCAGCAATGACTATTAGTCGGTCTTGCTCCGTAAGCTGAGGTAGTAATGTTTCCAGGGTGGCACTGATATCAGAGGCTTCATTGTGAGCTGGAACTAAAACAGCCACCGTTGGTCGGGGTTTCCTAGCATCCGACCATGGCTCAGAGGCATTAGGCAAAATTGCTGCACTACATTCAATAAAAAGAACTGTAATTGGAACGATAAGGGCAAATGCTATTACCAAAAATGGAATATCAATAAATGAGATTAATGGCTGATTAGCTAACACAATTCAACATCCTTAAAGCTTAAAATAAGTTATTTTTTTTTAGGGAACAGGGAACAGGGAACAGGGAACAGGGAATAGGGAATAGGGAATAGGGAACAGGGAACAGGGAACAGATAAGAGGGTTAATTTAACAAAAATAAACCTTTTGTTTCCATCATCATTAATAGGAATAATAGACTATATATTAAATCCAATAAATAATCGCTAATTAGTAAACTATAACCAGCTCTAAACTAACTATAAGTAAGTTATATAATTTTCTTTAAAGTATAATAAAAACCTAATTAGCTCTATTTAATAATGTTATATATCACCTATCACCTATCACCTATTACCTATCACCTATTACCTATTACCTATTACCTATTACCTATTACCTATTCTCTCTTCCCTGTTCCCTGTTCCCTGTTCCCTAAAATCCAGAAATTGTCTACCTCATAGCTATGATAATTGCTATATCTAACTGTTACTATTAAGTACAGTTTTGTACTCAACCAAGTTACTACGCTGTCCTAGCAATCGATTTAGGTGAAATTGAATCTGACCCTGGACCTGAGGAAACTTGCCGATCATGCAAGAGAGACTATAAAGTAAAGCATCTGTTGAGCTAAAACCTGTCTGGGACTTATGACGATAGATCCGGTAAGTCATCAGAGGATAACCCAGCAACAGCAATAAGCTCAAGCCATGGGTGAGCCATGCGATCGCAAATACTAACAGGGGTAAGAGTAACCCCCAGAACCAAATGCTCCGGCTTTCTTTCACCCAATGGCGTTCTGGAGTGTGACCGTGTAACCAGGCTCCCTCAGCGTAAGCATGACCTGCTCTTAAGAACCGTTTCCAGCACTGACTAAAACGTGTCATTTGGGCATCATGCCAAGTCATTTCAGCATCTAGGCGAAAAATCTTCCAACCCCTCTGGCGCAGCCGCAAGCACAGTTCCGGTTCTTCACCAGCAATTAGGGTCGGATTAAACCCTCCGACTTGTTCAAAAGCTTCTGTGCGCATCATTGCATCACCACCACAAGCGGAAGCTTCACCTACTGGTGTATCCCACTCCATGTCGCACAATCGGTTATATATAGATTTTTCAGGGAAGCGCTCTCGTCGGCGACCACAGACTACAGCGACATTAGGGTTGGCTTCCAGTTCCCCTTGAGCATAGTCGAGCCATCCCGCTACTACCTCACAATCCCCATCCACGAATTGGACAAACTTAAGATTTGGCTCTAAATGTTTAAGATAGATATATCCCGCATTCCTAGCACGAGCTGCAGTAAACGGTTTAGATAGGTCGAGTCCAATTACTTCTACCCCCAAAGAATGAGCGATTTCCACACTGTTATCTGTGGAGCCAGAATCGACATAAACCACACGAGCGGCGTTCTTAATTACAGACAGTAGACACTGACGTAGGCGTTCACCTTCATTGCGTCCAATCACAACTAATCCAATTTGCTTCACACCTTGGGGTTTGTATTCTACAGCTGAGAGAGTGTTCATCGTTTAACTGCTTTGAGAATTTAGCTCTTTTCTTGGACGAGGCAAAGAATTGAAACGTAGAGGTAGCACTGAAACGCTGTTTCCCTAACGCTCTCGTTGTGGGTGAAAGATTTTAGCCAGATTAAACTGTAGCAGATTCACCCTTGTACAGCTTTCTAGGGAAGTTTACAGGATCAGGAATTTTGATCGATAAAGTCTATCAGGGCATCATACTTGGGTGAACTCTTTTGGTATACATGTTCTAAAGCCCCCCAGCTTCCCCATTTACTCGGCTTCTTGATATCAGAAAAGTGCATAAATAAGCCACCGTTCTGATTCTTCCATTCATTCAGGAGTTCTGTATAAATTTTGTACATTTTTGGATGTCTATTAAGCTCAATGAAAAACTCAGTTAGTTTTTGATTATCGGACTTGACAAGATGTTGACCACCTTCGTAAGCCACTAACTGTAGTTTTCTTTTAGCTGCTACTTGTTGATGATACTTAAAAATTTTATCAATATCACTTAAACTCTCATAGTCTTCTTCTGTGGGAAGTAAACCCCCGGATTTGATCTGCTTAAACGCTTTTGACACTCCGCCATCGGGTTCATTCAACCAAGATTCTATGGTGCTTTCATTTTCTTCCGCGTTTAAGCTGCCATTAAAATATCCCGCGATCGCAAAAGCATCAATACTATGTTGATAACAAGGAGCATTACCCTCTGCTACCCACAGAGGACAATCTAAAACAGCATTTTCCAAACCAAGCCACACGGTATGGGTAGCCATAACAGACACAACTTGATTGCTGTCACTACCAAATATATTTTTCCAAATATCAGACATTTGAGCAGTACGCATGCCATACCATTGCATGTATGCATCTCCTTTATCCTTGCCCCACCTAGCTTGACCTTGAGCTAAGGCATAGTTAGCTTGTTGGAATTGCCAATTCCACACTTCATTAGACAGTTCCACATAAACCTTTAGATTTGGATCTAAGGTATCTTTAACTATTTGGGCAAAATTAGTGATATAGTCATCTGTAGCTTGATGGGGCATATTAAACCATGGATCAGCACCAATGCGATTGGCTAGTTTAACCATGATTTCTACAGGTACACCTTTACCGTAAGCGTAGGAGGCATCATCTACTTTTGGTCTATTTGCCCATTCCCTTTGCTTAGAATGATTGGTTTCCATCCAGTCCATAAAACGGATGGCTTTAAATTTTTTAATTTTATTGATGAATTCCGGATTAAAAAGTTCAGACTCGTAAGTATCTTCATCCTTAGCTTGAACAACACGAATGTTGCGAATATAATTACCCGTGTTATTAGGATCCGTAGCGGTAATTATTAAATAGATACTAGCCCCGGATGGCGTTACATTAATTACATCTCTTCCTGGCCTTGACGCTACCTCATCTTTGGTGGCATCAAACTTATATTCTATAGTGCCTTCTCCATCGTATAAAACCACATACTTTCCAGCTGGATAATTTTTCATCCCTGTAAAAAGTAGTGTAGCCACACGAGTATATTCAGGAGGAGCTTCTGGAGCAGGTAAAGACTTAACCCAGCCCTGTTCGTCTAAATCCAGTTTATCGTATTCCTCAGTATCCCACGAACCACTACAGCCTGTTTCTCCAGAGACACATTGAGTAATCCATGGTCTCGACGATTTGAAGGCATCTAAGAAAGGAAGTTCAGTTGACCAATCAGCAATTCCATTCAGGTTAGTTCCTAAGTTACTAGTTTTATCCAGAGAGTTTTGAACCGTTGATTTACTGAAAAAAATATTAATTTTTTGATAAAATTGTTCAGGATGTGTTGGATTAAGCGCAATGAATAAAGTTAGACAAAAACTAAAAATAAATAATGTAATTATTTGGTTTTTTGTGAAAACTATACTGTACACTAATTTTAACTATCAGGGCTAGCAAAACTGACTTGATAATTGGAAGTTATTGGTAAGCTGACTTCACTCAAGTAGCGTTCGTGGCACAGGCTTATAGCCTGTGACGCACGCCCATTAGCTGACTGCTTACATGGCTGGTAATTATCACCACTAATATATACTTAATAAAAAACAGCTATCCGGATTTTTGGTCTAGAGATTTTTATCAAAAGCTTACGCTATATATGAATTTAAGTTAATCTTGTTATAAAGTTATAATAACGAGAAGGATTTTTAGAAATCCATAGGTAAAGATCAAAGCAGGGGTATAACGGTAAACTTAGCTGTTGTATAACATAGACCAAATCGAGTTTAATGTCACTCTAAGACTTGCCAAGATTCACGAATGCCCCTGGTTAAGTTGCAGGTTGCATCTCCAGTATTAACATTTACTTTCAGAGAAATGAACAAGCCCGTTATTGCCATTGGACTAGATGCAGCTGAGCCCTCTGTCCTTGAGAAATGGATGTCTCAGGGACATCTCCAGACTATGCGTCGTCTGCGCGACCAGGGAACCTATGGACGCCTAAAAAACTTTGAAGCGTTTAGTGCAGAAACCCCTTGGACAACATTTTTGACTGGCTGCTCGCCTCACACAACTGGGTACTGGTCTCCCTTGGGATTTCGAGAAGGTAGCTATGAGTGCTACACCAAGGCCGCCTATGACTATAGTGAGTATCCTCCATTTTATGCCCTGGGTGAAGATTATCGAGTGGCAGTTTTTGACATGCCTCAAACTCGGCTTTCTGAGAAGGTAAATGGTCCGCAGGTTTTAGCTTGGGGAGCCCATTCTCCTCAAGTAGCTAGTGGGTCTTTACCGACTTCACTGTTTCAAGAACTGGTTGACAAACATGGAGAACATCCAGGACTCCATAAAGACTATGCAGTGTGTCTTGATTTAAAAGGAACACTTCGACTTCGGAAAGTTCTTGAGACAGGGATCTCCCGTCGCGCTACTATTTGTCAAGATCTCTTGCAACGAGGTTCTTGGGACTTGTTTTTAACAGTGTTTGGCGAAGCCCATGCACTGGGTCACAATTTCTGGCAGTTGAGTCAACCGGAGCATCCTCTGTATGAGCATTTTAGTTCCCGTGTTTCAGGTGATCCAATGCTCGAAGGCTTTCAAGCCATTGATCGGGCAATCGGCAAGATTTTAGCCAAAGCACCAAAGGATGCTCATGTCGTCATTTTCTCCGCTCATGGCATGGGTCCTAACACCATGGATACCCCCAGCACGACCTTCCTGCCTGAGTTTCTATATCGCCTGAGTTTCCCTGGCAAATTTGGCCTGGCTAATGGTACTGAGTTGGGAACACCCCCTGAACCGATAATTACCAAAATGAAATGGAACTATTGGGAGCGACATCTGTGGGGTACCAAGTATGATCCTAATGCCATTAAAAGGTTTTTGAGACGAGAAATGCCCACCAAGCTTTTCAAACTAATCGAGCCATGGTTAGATTCTTCTCAAGAACCCGATCTAATCTCGCCATTCAGGCTAGCTAAGCAAACCGATGTAGTACCTTTCCAACCAGCCGCTTGGTATGCACCGGTCTGGCACAAGATGAAAGCGTTTGCCCTACCAAGCTTTTCAGAAGGATATATCCGCATCAATCTTCAGGGACGAGAACCCCAAGGATTGGTACCGGAATCGGAGTATGATGCCTTCTGTGATGAACTGATCCAAAAGCTTTACGCTCTTAAAGATGCCCGAAAAGGTGTACCGATGGTCAAGGATATCATCAGGACACGGAAGTCGCCCACTGAGCGAAATTGTAAGCTGTCTGATGCCGACTTGGTACTTGTCTGGCAAGATGAGTATGCCACAGATGTGGTGGAAAGTCCTGATGTTGGACGTATTGGTCCTGTACCCCATTATCGTTCTGGCAGCCATCGCCCTGAGGGATTTATCATCGCCGCAGGTCCAGATATTGCGTCCGGTGTTGATTTCGGAGGCGGTCATGCTCTTGATCTTCCCCCCACAATTTTGGAATTGATGGGTGCACCAATTCCTGAATACTTTGAAGGTAAGCCACTACCATTGCTAGCAAAAGAGCTTGTCAACGGTTAATATGCCTACTGCCTTAGAGTGTGGTCAGAAACGTTGCCCTCATAGTTAAGTCTTTGTAAATTAGAAATGAGGGATAAGGTAAAGAGGGGATGAGGAGATTTTTACTCCTCTTTCCCCTCTTCATTTTATTCCAAATCTCACAAATCCGACAGGAATCAATTGAACATGCTTATCATCACACGATGTATACGTTCTGCCCATGTATCCCAATTGAGAGACTGATCGTATTCCTCTCTAGAAGACTTGACTAATTGTTCATAGACTGCCCGATCACCAAAGTTATTTGCTATCACACTAGCATACTGATCACTTGAGGCAGATAACGGTAACATATAACCATTTTTGCCATCTTTAATAATTGTCGGGATTCCTCCGACATCAGTTGTGATTACAGGGAGACCAAATGCATTAGCCTCACAAATCACAATTGGTGAACAATCAGCACGAGTGGGAAACATCAAAAAATGGGATTGCAGAAATAATTGATTAAGTTCCTCTCGTTGCTTAGGATTATTTTTATTCAAAAAAGGAATGACCTTTAGCCGCTCATGCTTAATGTCATCCGGTGGCACACAACCAAGCATAACTAGCTCAGCGTCAATTCCCATGTTCAGCAGAGACATCAGAGTTTCAAAGGCAATATTTCCACCTTTTCTCTGCCAATCTTTACCAATAAACAATAAACGGCAACGGGAAGCATTACACTTGGAAAATAGTTGATCTACTGACGGGATATCATCTAAATTTGCTCCAAAGGGAATTACTTCAACTTTCTCTGGATCTGCCTGATAGTCGCTAATGGCAGATTTGGCAGCCCATTCTGAAGAATAAACTAGTTTATGAGATTTTGATAATACAGAAAATTCATGTTTTTCTCCTAGTTCAAATTCTTCTAGGTTTCGGTAAATTTTATAGTAGTCATTGTTGATTAGCTTCGGAGTAGCATCGGATAAAAAAATAATAGGAATACTAGTGTCAATTAAACTTACTTCTGCTGATGCAACAGGGCAAAAAAGTAAATCACATGGGGTTTCATTTAACTGTCTTTGAACGTTAATTATGAATCGATTAAGCTGTTCATTTTGATCAGAAGACTTGAAACCTAAAAATGAATCAATTAATTGGATAGGCTTGACTAGCTTATGCCAATAGGATACTTTTCTGGGATTGCCGAGATTAATCAACTGAAGGTCTCTTGATGCCAGAGACCTATGCATATAATAAAGGGTGCCAGAAAAAGTATTTTTATCTAAATAATTCTGAGAAGATAAAAAACCAACTCTCAAGGGCTGCATCATCGGTTTTACCAAGGTTGAATCTTGCTATCAAATGTACCGCTTCAATTATAGCTCCCTATTAGTAAAGTATTTGATGTCAAACCAGCCGTATTATTAAATTGCTTGATAATTTATTGCTCCCCAGTAGTTTACTTTTTAATGTAATCATTTTTAGGTATTTAAAACTAACTAAGCAATTTTGCTTAGTTAGCTCTAGGGTAATACGGCATTAATATTTTCTTTAAAGGTTTTAGGGGTTTCACCATACGCCTCAACTTATGATCAACATATATCATATAACAGTCAAGAGGCTCTGCTCCAAAACTTTTCTTAAATGCTATAACTCCTGGCAATCCACCACTAGGATTAAAATCAAACCAAGAATATCCTTGTTCACAAGAATCTTTGACAATTTCATACATAACTAAGTTAACTGGTCTTAGATTCAAGTATTTTTCTAAAGATGAGCCATGCCAATACACCACATGTTTCTTGGCGTAGAAGCATAGTGCTCCGCTGATAATTTCGTCTTGATAGTGGGCTAGCCAAAGCTTAACGTTAGGTGACTTAAGTTGAAAAATTGTTTTAAAAAGTTCCCAACTATAGCTACCAAGACTATTATCTCCCCATCGTCGTAATGAATCTTGATAAACTTGATAATATTCCCACCATTGATCTAGGGTAGATGCTGTAGTTACTGAAACTCCTTCCTTGATAGCTTTTCGGACTTTTCGAGCCATAGAACTACCGCCCTTTTTCCAAGTTTTGGAAATTGTTTCAAAACCCACGTCTAAGTTAATGGCGTGAGTGGTATCCTCCTCTTGTTCACTGACACAACTTAGGGCTACAGCTTTACTAGCTAGTTCATTGTAAGGATTTACTCGCCAACTTAATTTACCCCAAAAATTTTTATCGAGAAATTTAACTAGTAAAATGGCATGGTCAATGGTAAGTTCGTCTGCGGAAATCCATCCTCCAAAGGTTCCGTCTGGTGAGGATGAGTATTTCTTGATAAATTTCGGATTTCCAAGTTTATAAGAAAGGGGGATTAAAGCTCTTTTTTGATCTGAGACTACGATCATTTGAGGGTTTGGGCGAAATTCTCCTTGAGTATAGGTATTCCAGATTTCGGCCCATTCTCTTGAATGAAAATAAGTTGAATAATTGCATTCTTGCCAAATTTTATCCCATTCTTCAGCATTAGCGAGATAGGTTTTGGTAATTGATAGGCTCATTCACTACTCCTATAATTAATTTTTGTGACCATAAGTATTAGAAATGCCCTAGTGAATTCCTTGATTAATCTTGACCAAAGGTAAGACAAAGTAAGCGTTCGCGTAGCGTGACCTACGGTCAATCGCTTACCTGGAAACATCAACAAAGATAAAAATGCGATTGACCGTTCGCGCAGCGTCGGGCTTTGCCCGAAAGGTCACGCTACGCGAACGCTTGAGTATTGGATTTATCGATTTAGATAGCTGCGCTGATTTTCGCCTATCTATTTATTTCAGGACTTACGCAGTAACTCTACTTGTAGGGTCTCACCCTACTATTTATAGTGTTTGTTACCGAGTTTTACCTCAGTTATGTATGTCTTAGAGTTCTGCTAGAGTTCAGAAAAATTTCTTGATTGATGCCACAACCCTTGCTTGGTCAGCCTCAGTCATATCGTTGTAAAAGGGCAGACGAAGTAAGCGATCGCTTACATCCTCAGTCACCAAGCAGTCTCCTTCTTTGCCCCCAAACTCTCGTCCCATATCAGACAAGTGCAATGGCAGATAGTGAAAAACGCTGTAGATGCCTTGAGCTTTCAAGTGAGCAATCAAGGCTTGGCGCTTCTCTAGGGACGGTAAGAGTACGTAGAACATATGGTATGCCTGGTCACAGTACTCTGGCACAATTGGTAAGCGAATACCGTACTCCGGTGCCCAATCCTTGAGATTTTCGTAGTAGTACTCCCAAATTTGCTGTCGCTTGCTCTGAATCTGTTGGCGACTTTCTAGCTGAGCATACAAGAAAGCTGCGAGTATGCCTGAGGGGAGATAACTTGAACCAATATCTACCCAGGTGTACTTATCAATTTGACCGCGATAGAAGCGAGTGCGATTAGTTCCTTTCTCGCGGATAATCTCAGCACGTTCGATATACTGGGGGTCGTTGATCAAGAGTGCGCCACCTTCTCCACAAGTAAAGTTTTTAGTCTCGTGAAAACTCTGGGTAGCTAGACAACCAAATGTACCTAGATACTTGCCTTTGTACTTAGCAAATAGCCCATGAGCATTGTCCTCAACAACTGGTATACCGTAACGTCCAGCAATCTCCAAAATAGCATCCATCTCGCACCCGACACCGGCGTAATGTACGGGAACAATAGCTTTGGTGCGGGGGGTAATCAGTGATTCTAATTTCTCTTCGTTTAAATTGAGGGTATCCGGGCGGATGTCAATAAAGACAGGTTGAGCACCTCGTAAGACAAAGGCATTAATGGTAGAGACAAAGGTGAAGGAGGGAACAATTACTTCATCCCCTGGTTGGATGTTTAATAGTAGTGCCGCCATTTCCAGAGCATGAGTGCAGGAAGTGGTTAGCAGAACCTTGGGAACTGACAATATTTGTTCGAGTAGAGCATGACATTTTTTGGTAATAGCACCATCACCGGAAAGATCCATGTTCTTGATGGTCTGTTGGATATACTCAAATTCTGTTCCAACAGTAACAGGGCGATTAAAAGGTATTTTTGACAAAGTAACTTCCATTTTTAGTTAGTAATTATTAGTTTCTACTTGGTATTAATGCGATCAATTTTTACGATGCACCTTAAATCCTATAGATTAGAAATTATTGATATGGCTTATTGTTGCTAGGAATAATAATTATGATTAAATTATTATTAGGGAGATGTTGAGTTGTAGCGCCCTGAACTTAAACGATGCTCAATTAACCATTGTTCATTTTCTGGTGAGTCATGTAGCCATCGCTGAATTAGGTCAGCAAATTTTACTGGAAGCTGCAAACTCTTCCAGGTTTCGTAAGAGGCTATAGACAGATTATGGTAAAGATCTGAATCGGAAAGCAGCTTTTGAATAGATTCTGCTAAAGCAACAGAGTTGCCAGCTTCGAAAATTTTCGCATTGATGCCATCTTTTAGTTTATTGATAAACATTGGGTGATCTGAAGCAATAATTGGAGTTCGAGCGCAAAGGGCATGAGTAATTACTAGTGGGAAACCCTCTGGAAATTCGTGGCGACTAGGAACTAATACCAGATCAGATTCTCTCATCAGAGGAACTACCGTATTACTTGGTACTAGTCCGAGAAACTCTACACAGTCTTCGATTTGTAGCTGCTTAGCTTTATTGACAAAGAAACCGGTTTTATCGTAACCAGCTAGCTTCAATTTGATTGGAAATTTATTAGCTTTTAATTTAGCGATAGATTCTAATATATCACCAACCCCTTTAGCTAAATTCATTGAGCCAACATAACATATTTGCCAATACTTTTCCTCTGATCGTAGAGTTTTTGGTAACCAAGATTCTGGGGTTTCAGTAACAATAAAGCTCCAAGGAATTATCTTGTCAGATTGGACTCCTATGTCCTGGAGTACTCGGGAGGAATCAATCCCATAACTACCAATCCATTGGATTTGATCATTATTTAATAATTGGCTTAGTAAATAATTACGAAACTTGTTACGCACCTTTCTGGTTGGAATAGATTCAGCAAATAGGGCTAGGGTTGAAACATTATTGTGAATTGCCCAACGAAAAACTTCCCGAATGGGTGTGCGAACAACTAAATGAGTTGGATGGTAATCTTCAACCAATTGGATTAATTTTTTAACGTTAATCTTTCCATCAAACCCTGCACCAATGGCACGAACTCCTTTTTCCAGTAGCTCATTGTATGGTTTTTCGGTCATACAACAGAGAGTTGCAACTTCCCCAATTTGTTTGCCAATTTCAGCTACCGCATCTACAGAATATTTCTGAGCATAGTATGTCTCAGGTCCACCGTTAGCTAAGCGTTCAAAGGTTTTACGGTAATCTCCAGCATACTGAATAATCAATAAACGCATAAAATTAATTCCTTTGTTTTCAATAATTTTTTATAAAAAGTATTACCATTTTACCGTTATATTAATATCCTTATTTTCAGAAAAAATAGATATATATTAATTTTTAGGATAAAGTTGGTGTTATTTAAAAAAACAAAATGCATACACTATGATTGATTTTACTATCCATTTAATTAAAAAAATAGATCCAAAAAAGCTATAGAGCATCAGGTGTAAACTAATAGGGATTTATAGTAGTGGAAGTAAAGCTTAAGATATATTTTTGATCCCTGCTCCCTTTAAACCAAAATACTATGTCTTAAACTATACTTCCGTTGCTATAAATTTTATTATCGATCCAGTTGTGCAAAAGCCTTCAATGCATCTCCCAATCTCCCAATCAGCCCCGATTCATAATTTACATGGGTGAAAGCTTAATTATCAATACAAGCTCAATCAAATAAATCCGGATTATTGTTCCTATTTTTAAAAAGAAATAAAGTAAAACTGAGTGCCCTGGTCTATACAGAAAATTTTGTTAAGGGTGGTTAGTGATTAGTAGTTAGTTGATTTTTTTTACTAACTACTAAATCCTAAAGTAATAACCACCCTCCAAGGAGGTAATTAATCCGATGTTACTAGAAGTTATCAGCACAAAAAACTGCCTATATTTGGTAAGTAAAGGCAGGTTTGGCGGATAAAAATTAATGCACCATAGACGATAGACAAATACCAGCTTCCCTAAAGCGTAAGGAGCATGCCATTGACTTTAAAGAGGTTTGAGAGTAATGTCCAAAAGTGCAATCGCATCTTTAACGTCTCCCTCAGCTGATTCTCTGGCGCAAATGAGCATCACTACCACATTTTTACCCAGCTGACGCGCCAAGATCACTCCACTGACTGGCTGAGTCTGACCACCTAGGGTTAAGCTACCTCTCCAAGGAAGGGGTGCATCTCAGTTTTGCAATTAGGCAAAAATTCCCGCGCCCCCGCCCCACACTTCCCACACTTCCCGCGCCCCCGCCCCGCGCCCCCGCCCCACACTTCCCACACTTCACATCTTTTTTACAAATATGAGATGCACCCCTTCTCCATCGGGTGAGGTACAAAGTTCTGGGTTTGTTCGCGTAGCGTGGCCCAAAGGCCAGGGAGTCGGGAGTCGGGAGTCGGGAGTCGGGAGTCGGGAGTCGGGAGTCGGGAGTACTGTTTGCGTCAATTCTTGTCCACTGTTCCCTGATCCGAAGTTCCCTGTTCCCGACTTCTGAAAGAAGTCTATACTTTGAAAAATTGGTATAACGTTACGGGTTATTGTCGCTCCCGCTTGGATTGATATAACGTATAAAACCAAAAAAAACGTAAGGATTCAGGTGTGGAGAGAAGGGATGAGGGAAGGAGGTTGGGTTAAATGACCCGATTGAGCCATAAGAGCTTGCTCGTTCGCGTAGCGTGACCAAAGGTCAAAAAATCCATCACCGACCGTTTTTGAAAACGGCAAGTTTGGACTGGTCGTGTAGTAAATTAGCGGTCTGCTCGAAACCTTAGAGAGAACGAGAGCCACCACGTTCCCTTACGCTTGGTGACTGCCAAACGTTTTGACCTCTCGGCGAGATTATTATCTGGTGGAACTTGGGGATGGTCTAAAAAATACCACCATTGGGAAGCCTTCTGTTTGAGGGAGCGCAGTAACTTACCTGCTTCGGCTCCTGCCACCGACCACCAGGTTTAATGAGTCAACTGTACCTGAGTTTTGAATCCCCTAACGCAGATGTTGGTACTCTGTCTCATCGCCATTTTCTGGCCAGAGGCGATAATGGCGAAAAGCTTCATCAATCAGACTCACGAGTGCTTCGACCATCGCTCGGTTGTGTAGTCCAGGCTGTTTGATTAACCTCAGAAAATGACGACGTAGATGGGCGTGCGCATTTCTGTTGAGCGCTGACTGGATAGCCATTATACACATTCAAGTCATCACTACTAAGAACACCCCTGTATTTACTGCCCAACTGAGATTCCAGTTCGGCACGTCCCCTGGTGTCAGCGGCCCGAAATAGACAAAAATCTCGATTGCTAAAGACCCAGAGCCATTCCTTAATTCCCTTTACAGGCCAAGGAGTTTCATCTACATGAATAGATGGTTGTTCTGTTTTTACCCATTCTGACAATTGCTCAACATGAGGTTTAATCGCCAGTTCAACCCGTTGATTGGTGTTCACTAAAGTCCCATTACCGATCTCTATCTTGCCCAGTTCCCATAACATCTCTTGTTGTTTTTTATAAGGGAGATGTCCATAATTCCCTAACCATCCCAGAAAAGCTTGTACCTTGACCCCCAAATCTTGTCCGGGTATCATCTCAACAGACCAAGAGGCTGATGTCACCGCACCACAGCCGCTACATTGACAATGGTAACGATGGTACTCAACTACCTCGATTGGTTTGTTCACCAGTTGGGCTACTTGTTGAGTGTCTACCAATATAGGTTGATCTAAAAATTCTCTTTGACCACACTGACTACACACAGACGGTTGCAAGATTTCGGTTCGGTCTATTCTGGAAAACCCTTTACGAGTTTTTCCCCGATGACCTGGTTGTCCTCCGGGTTTTCTCTTTTTGGCCTCAGTGGTGGGACAATCCTCCTTTTCTAGGGCTTTTTCGGATTTTTTCAGTAGATCAGTTGATGGGGGTTTCGAGGAAGTCTTACTATCGTGGGTCCCGACTAAGCTTTAATTTTTCAATTTCGAGCTGTAGTTCCTCAATCACTTTCTGTTGAGTCAATAGCATCTTTACCAGTTCCGCTTTTGACAACTGGCGCACGGCTTTCTCGAGTTAGCGGGAGAGGTGAGTGACTCATGTGTTTACTTTACCCTAGTTTGCTTCAAAGTCAATCCCGCAGACTTTCAAGAAGCTCCCTTCTTTGGCATTGTAGCAATGCCTGTGACCTGAATCCTTACAAAAAAACACAATTCAAGTCTACCGGATTTCACTTGAAAATTTGCTAATCTGTTGAGGTGCAAATATGCTAAAAAACGATCAGAGTGTCCAAGAGCTGTATTATTTTGTAATGTTGCTTTACCTTGAGCTCATTTTCCTGGGAATGCCATGACTAACTTGCCTGAGCCTGTGCCACCCAATCAGCCTGAACATAGTAACAACGGTACCGCCAAGAACTCAGCCAATGGTAATTCACCACCATCTCCTCCCCAAACTCAAGAGGAGCAACATTTATCTACCCTGCCGTTGTCAAACCTGCCCAATAAACCAACTATTGGATCAGTTAGTCCTGCTAATCGCTCCCTAAGCGTAATTATTCTCAGTGCGATCGCTATCATGATTTTTGGGGTAGTGATTGATAACCTCTGGATTGGGATATCCGGAGCTACTGTGGCGCTGCTGGTTTCATTGCCAGTGATTTTACCGGTTGTCAAACAATGGCTTACTGATTTGTTGCCACCCCAACAAAGAATCAAAGTTATTGCCTCGATCGGAGTGGTAGCAGCAATAAGTGGCTTACTGAACTTTCTTGGTGTTTACCAAAACATCAGCAATTGGTTAGTTCAGATTAAATGGGATGAATTTGGGTCATGGGCTGATTGGGTGGGTGCTTTGGGACAGATTTTGATTGCCGTCCTAGCAGTATTCATTGCTTGGCGACAATATGTCATTTCCAAAGACCTGACCATCCAGCAAAATATGATTACCCAGCAGCAAACCATTGATGCTTACTTTCAGGGAGTTTCAGATTTAGCCTTAGATGATCAGGGATTGCTAGAAGATTGGCCCCAGGAGAGGGCATTTTGCGAAGGAAGAACCGCTGCAATTCTCAGTAGTGTGGATGCCCATGGGAAAGCCAAAGTGCTCAGATTTTTGTCCCAAGCCCGTTTACTAACTCCCCTCAGACGGGATAATCATTTAGGACGCCCCATGTTGGATGGCTATGGAGGATACCAAGAAGACCGAGTTTATGGTATAAGGGTTATTGACCTGAATGTAATGTTAGCTGGATCAGACCTGAGTCATACAGATTTGCGTTGGACAGAACTCGGCGAAGCTAATATGGTCAGAGCGAATCTCAGCTTCTGTGACTTAGTGCAAGCGAATCTATCCCGCACTGTTTTATATGAAGCCAACCTCACTGGTGCTGACCTCAAGGGAGTCCGCCTATTTTATGGTTCAGTAGAAACTGCCAGTCCCCGCAGTCGTACCCATCCCCCTGACTATCCCACTGGAGCTTACACCGGTGCAGTAGTCGAAAATGTTAACTTCACCGGTGTCCAGCGGATGGATGAAAAGCAGCACTACTACAGCTGTGCTTGGTGCGGTGAAAAGTCAAGAAAAACAATCCCGGGTGGTTGTCAGGGAATTCCTAATAAATTAGGGCGCTAGAAGGTCGTCTGTCAGAATGCAGAATGTAGAATTAAGACTTTAGAATTCTACATTCTGCATTCTACATTCTTAATTCAAAAATGTTGAAGAACGATGAACCCAACCTATTCCCTGGTTATTCCTGTATATAACGAGGAAAACAGTATTTCAGAACTGTACCGACGCATTAGTACAGTAATGGATCAGTTAGGGGAGGTGGAGTTAATTCTAGTGAATGATGGCAGTTGCGATCGCTCTTTAGAGCTGATGCGAGACCTTCATCAAAAAGACCCAAGGGTATGTTACCTAAGTCTTTCCCGTAACTTTGGTCATCAAATTGCTGTCACTGCCGGTCTAAATTTTGTGCGGGGTCAAGGGATTATTGTCCTAGATGCTGATTTACAAGACCCACCAGAAATCATTCCAGTGCTAGTGGAAAAATGGCAGCAGGGTTATCAAATTGTTTATGCTCAGCGCACCCAGAGACGTCGTGAAAGTTGGTTAAAGCGCTTTCCGGCTTACCTATTTTATCGCTTACTGCGCCGTCTAGCCAATGTCGAGATTCCGTTAGATACAGGGGACTTTTGTTTAATGGATCGACGGGTGGTTGATGTACTCAATGCCATGCCAGAACGCAACCGTTACGTGCGGGGATTGCGTTCTTGGGTAGGGTTGCGGCAAACCTCTGTTTCCTATGTGCGTGACCCCCGGTTTGCTGGTGAGATCAAGTACACCATTCGTAAATCCCTAGCCCTAGCAGTAGATGCACTGGTTTCTTTTTCTAAAGTGCCATTGCGAATCGCTACTTATCTGGGATTATTAGCAACAGCGATAGCGCTATTGATGGCAGGGTTAGTGCTTTACTGGCGGATTTTTGAACCGAATTCTCCTGTGACTGGGTTTGCCACTATTATGATTGCAATTTTCTTTTTGGGAGCTGTGCAGTTAGTATCTATTGGTATTTTGGGGGAATATGTAGGACGGATTTATGAAGAAGTTAAAGGAAGACCATTGTATGTTTTATCAGAAGTGAGGGGGTTTGGGTCGGAAGGAGTATCAAAGTAAGGGATAAGTTATCAGTTATCAGCTGACAGCTATCATGTTTCAAATAAACGAGCTTTGTGGCACAGGCTTCGACGCTGTGAAATAACTCAGATTAAACTAATGCTTACCCAGGGCTATTTTATTCTAAATAGACTTCTTGCAGAACTAGGGAAAAGCGGATCACCGGAACAGCATATCACTGGAAAAGTGGAGAAGAATTGACGCAAAGCGATGTAGAGGTCCGACCCGTGGCGAATTTAATTACGGGTCAAGCGCACCATTACGGTCTTGGGGGGGCAGCGCCGCCAAAGGGGGTTCCCACGGGGCTTACAGCGATGCAGAGGTGCGACCCGTGGCGAATTTAATTCTTAATGCGGAAAACGCACCATTACGGTCTTGGGGAGGCAGTGCGGTCTTGGGGGTTCCCCCCATGAGCAACTGCCGTGGTTCCCCCCGGAGACGAAACCTGATTACGTTGAGCCTTTATGGTTGGTAGGCTATGCAGATGCATGGGTAAAACTTGAGGCGCGACCCCGTAATTTAATTCGCCATAGGAAAGCGCGCCTCCATTGATTAAGGCTCAACTGTCTTACGGTAACTTCAAACCATGAGCGACTGCATCAAGAACACTATCAGAAAACTACTTTTGCAATAGGTCTATAGCGGTTTGCGCTTAGATTAGTTACAATAGCAACAATAAGAAAACAATTTTGTTATTTGTTTTTTAGTCAAAGAATCACAACAATCAACTAGACCTTGTCTTGATGCAGCGCGGTCTTGGGGGTTCCCCCCATGACCGCGCTGCATCGCTTTTCTAACTCATCTCTCGTCATAGTTACTAATGAACGTAAATGTTCTTTCAAAATAAACCAGAATTTTTCAATGGGATTAAAATTAGGAGAATAGGGAGGTAAAAATAAAACTTTAGCTCCAAATTCTGATAATATTTCTATAACTTTTTGATTTTTATGACTAGATAAATTATCCATAATTACCACGGCACCAGGCCATAAGGATGGGGCTAAAACATATTTTATATAAGTAATAAAATTTGAGTATTAATCGAGCCATTTAAGGTCATATTTCCTAATATTACTTGGGAGGAAATAGCACTAAAGATTGTGATATGTTCTCCTCTATAATAAGGGCTATAATCGACAACTCTGGTTCCTCTTTGAGAACGACCATAAATGCGCTTTTTCCCTAAATTAAACCCCGTTTTATCCAAAAAAACTAGGTTTTCGACTAAAAAACTAGTAACTGTTTGCCAATATAAAAGTCTTAAATTAGCTACTCTTTCCGTTTTAGCTTGACTGGCATATAAACTTTTTTTTTTCGTGTTATGTTGAGTTTTTTCAGGAATCTACTCAAGGTAAGTAGGTGGGCGTAATTAAGTGTAAAATAGAAAAGTAGTTTAAAAATCCCAAAATCGTAATGCCAGCTCGATTAAAAATTCGTCTAAGTGAGTTATAACTTCAAGAGTTGTTAGAATTAAAATCTGATAATAATTGTCCAAAAAGAACTATAAAAAGAGTATAATTTATCTGTTGAAATCCTAAAGTATGGACAGTCAATCAAATATCTGACTGGATATATTGGTCACCGAATACAGTGAAAAAAACTATTCATAGGTGGATAATACAAGGCAAAGAAGGACTCTGGGATAAGCCAAGAAGTGGTAGAAAAAAAAACCTGGAAAAAATCGGATATAGACTATCTAGAAGAGCTTTGTAATGATGAAGAAAGAACTTACAATAGTAAGCAGCTATCTGTTCTTTTAAAAAAAGAGCGTCAAGTGGAATTAAGTCCCGAAAGAATCCGTAAGATACTTAAAAAAAAAGGATATTTATGGAAGCGAACAAAAACAAGTCCAAGACGACATCCTAACCCCAGAGAAAAAGAATATAAAAAAGCAGATTTAGATATGTTACGTCTGCAAGCCTCTTGTGGTGATGTCAGACTAAAATACTTAGATGAAGCAGGTTTCAGTCTTTGGAGTCCTGTAAGTTATAGTTATATAAAGGTAGGAAAACAGAAACAAATTCCCCAAAGTAAAAAACGAGGAAAACGTCTAAATATATTAGGAATATATGAGCCCCAAAAAAGCTTTAACTATACTTTAAAGCTTGGTAGTCTAAAAAAAGATAATTTGATCAAAGTTTTGGATAGCGATGCAGCGCGGTCTTGGGGGTTTCCCCCATGAGCGACTGCATCAAGACAAAGAAGCTTAAGAAGCAAAAACAGCTCGACTAAAAACAGGAATAGATACAGTGATTGTCTTGGATAATTCCTCAAGTCATAAAAGTCATCAGGTAAGATCTAAAGAAAAAGAATGGTTAGAAATGGGATTGTATTTATTCTTTCTGCCAACTTATAGTCCAGAACTTAATCTAATAGAGGGGGAGTGGCATCAACTTAAAACTCATCAAATCTCTGGTAGAATGTTTGAGGATGAATACGATCTAGCTTTAGCAGTTAAAGAAGGTATAAACAAACGAAGTTGCGAAGTAGGTTATCAGCTTCAACAGTGGACAATATCTGAAAATATAGATAGTAAAAATGATCAAGTTTTTAACGTTTAATTAAGCCCACCTACTTAGTTAGGTGTACAGTAATTTGTTTATCTTTTTCAAGTATTTCCACCATTTCCGAGAGAGTTAATGATGGATGCTCTGACAACATAGATTTGATAAATTCCGTGAATGGTTCTAATTTAGATGCTCGGTTATTCCCTTGTTTGCCCGGTGATATATTTCCAGTTTATTTGAATTTTTTAATAATTTTAAATACAAAATTGCGACTCACTTTAAACCTTTTATCTAACCGGGTCATTGAGCCTTGGCCAAAGGCCACGCTACGCGAACACAGTCTAGATAAGCTGTGATAATTTTCGTTTTTATGTCAACAGAATATGCTTTCATAATTGAATTTTTATAATATCTATTATATTATACTCTATTTAAGCGCAAACCGCTATAATCTAATCGGAATATGGTACGATTCAGAGCAAATTCCATTTAATGCATCTACTCCCGTGTCTCAAATCGCAATTATAGAAGCGAAAGCTGGACTAGAAGCTCCTCGTCGTCGTGCCGGACAGCGCCACACTCTGTCACTGTGCCTACCGCTATTTACTTTGGCCATGTTCCCTGACAGGGGGACATAAAGCAGGGTAAGCGCAAGAATCAATAAGCCGTAGCTTATTGAGAAAAAAACCACGTCATTCTCAACAAATTAACTCTATTGCGAGTACAGTTCGACGAGATTATAGGGGTTTCGAGCCACGAGCAACCGAGATCCAGCCAATGCACATTATGGGCAATTTTTTCTTGCGCTTACCCTGGGACATAAAGCTTATAACGTAGACAATTCTGACTCTATAGCCCGCTCACCCTTCTTGTAATAGTTGAGGCAACGACGGTTAATTTGCATGCATTTCGTCCACTATTTTTTCGCACAATCCCCTTAAGGGAAGCCACGAATGCTCAGGTGCGCTTTCCGTTCGCCGTAGGCGACGCTTTTGGCCTACGGCCAAACGCGAACGGCGAATTTAATTCTTAATGGGTCAAGCGCACTTTAAGTAACTGAGGAGCCATGTTAAAATAAGTTGTACAAATTTTATCGGAAATAAATTGTGAGATATAGCTTCCAGAAAAAAAACTGTTCAGGTTATTTTTACACGAGTCCTGATCGGTTGAACGTATTACCGAGTAATGATTTTAGCTTGCATGTTACCCCCCCATAAAATTAACTCAGTACCTTCATGTTATTTTATATATTGTGGAAATATAAACATTATCCTATCAATATACTATACTAGTGCCAATTTTAGTGTTGAGTATAGCAATGTCTCTGATTGTTGGAACCAGAATCCATAGTGGTGTTGATGGTTATATCCCTGAATTAGGTAAAGTGGAAAATTGGTGTGATCAGGTACTAGAATACGCTGATTATATAGTAAGAGCTACAGATAATCAACTATTTGACAAAATTAGCAAAATTGTTTCGGTGTTTGCAGAACAGGTACTTTCCCTGCTAATAAATCCCTGGAAAGGACTAGCTCATCCCCTAAATGCGATTGTATGTGAAGCAACTTATTTGGGTGGTGATAAACTTTTGCTTCAAAGTCTAGAAGTCTATATATCATCAACAGATGTGGAAACCTTGAATTCTCACCTTACCTCTGACACTCTGGTAGTGGGGGCAAAGATGATTTCAACCCATGGAGGAGATGCTGGAGTAAAATTTATAGATGGTATGACCTCTCCTTGGAATACTTTAGCTTTGTGGAACTTATCAAAGTTAAACATAACAGGGTTTTTAGGAATTTCTAGTGGACTTATAAAGGATGTACCTGGTGGCATGGAAGAAGTAACCACTATTTCCTTACTGCAACAACTTTATCAAAATCAAGCTCAGGCAAAATTGGTTAAACTATCAGACCTTAAGTGGATTACTACCTGGAATAGTCAAGAACGCCAAAAGTACCATAAAAAAAAAATGTTGACAAAATTGTTGCGAGCATAAAAACAACTAAAACACTCCAGAATTAAGCGTGGAGTTGTCACAATATTGGAATAATAAATTTATCGGCTCACAATCATTTTTTGCCCGTAAACAAGGAAATATGAATCAAAATAAATTTATCAATTGGTCTGAGCAGTATCAGTGCATACCTACTTCTGTACATTACCCTGCTTCAACTGAAGAAGCTAGAGACATTGTTTGCCAAGTAATGCAACAGGGAACAAAAATCCGAGTATTTGGTTCAGGACATTCCCCAAGCGATATTGCTATGAGTAATCAGGATTTGGTTTGTAGCGATCGCTTAAATCAGATCCTAAATATCAACTATGATAGTCAAACTGTTGTTACTCAAGCAGGAGTTACCCTCAAAGATTTGAATCAAAGCCTAGCAAAACATAGACTAGCCTTGCCCAATCTAGGTTCTATTTATGCTCAAACTGTAGGAGGTGCAATGGCAACTGCAACTCATGGCACAGGATTAAATTATGGGGTACTGTCAACAATTATTCAGGAAATTACACTGGTAACAGGTTTAGGAGAAGTTATCAAAATCTCCAAAGATGAAAATTATCAACTATTTAATGCAGCCAAATGCCATCTAGGAAGTTTGGGATTAGTCACAGAACTTAAATTACAAGTAACAAAAGAATTTGACTTAGAAGTACGAGAACAACCAGAAACTCTAGAAACTGTATTGGATAAACTACCAGAACGCCTGCAAGCTGACCACTATCGTTTTTGGTATTTACCCCATGCAGATAGGGTGTGGGAGTGGAGTGCAACTCGCAAACCACCTGGAAAAACTGCTCCCAAACAAAATTTTTTCCAACGCTTCCAGAGTTGGTATAGAGAAAAACTTATTGGTTACTATACATTTGAACTGCTCTTATATTTAGCTACTTATAATCAACGTCTGATTCCCCTGGTTAATCGCTGGTACGTTCAACAAATGTTCAGCAAGTCAAAACAGTCACGAGGGAACAGTGTCAGTCAATTCAATTTTGATTGTCTATTTAAACAGCAGGTTAATGAGTGGGCGATTCCTATAGAACATACGGCTGAAGCCATCTTGCAAATTCGCCAGATGATTAAAGAAAAAGACTATCAAGTTCATTTGCCCATTGAAGTGCGCTTTGTCAAAGGAGATGATATTTGGTTAAGTCCTTGTCAGGGTAGAGATAGCTGCTATATCGGGGTTATTACTTATATGCCCTACGGTAAATATGTTGATTGTCAATCCTATTTTGATGACTATGAAAAAATTATGGCTAAATTAGATGGTCGTCCCCATTGGGCAAAAAGGTTCGGGCCTGATGCTGATAAATTAGAAAAAATGTATCCCCACTGGAACGACTTTCATAAAGTACGTTCTCAACTTGAACCAGATAATATATTTGGTAACTCCTATAGCGATCGCGTACTCGTAAAACCTAAAAAAACGCCTTTGTATTACTCATAAAAATCCGAACATGGGAACAGATATTTTAGTCATCGGAACAGGTGAATATGTCACAGGTTTTGTTCACGGAGCAGCAGCTAATTCTGACAAAAGTGCTGGTGTTGTAGCCTTGGTGCTTTTCGACCTCCGAAGTCGTGGAAAAGTAGAGCAAATTTCCCTCTGTGGACGAGATGGAAAACGTTTTCCAGGGATTCGCCATCATTTTGCCGAACAAATTAGTTCTCGGTATCAGGGAATAGATGCTTCCGTCCATACTTTTCCTGATGACAATGACTATAATCCCCAAGCCTATCAAACTGCTATCGAGAAGATGAAGCCAGGAAGTGGGGTAATTGTAGTGACACCTGATGATACCCACTTTGAGATCGCCATGACTGCTATTCGTCAGGGAATGCACGTTTTAGTTGCTAAACCATTGGTGAAAACTCTAGCAGAACATCAGAAATTAATCGAGGCTGGAAAGCAACATAATGTACTGGTGGGAATAGAGATGCACAAGAGGTTTGACCCCATGTACTCTGATGCACGCGATCGCGCTCGCAGCTATGGAGATTTTAGTTATATGAGTAGCTATATGAGTCAGCCGAGAAGTCAACTTAACACTTTTGGTCAATGGGCAGGGCGCTCTTCTGACATTAGCTACTATTTGAACTCTCATCACATAGATTTATTAGACTGGATGATAGGGGATCGGGCCAGACCCATCCAAGTAAATGCTTTAGCTGCTACTGGAGTCGCCAAGACAGAGTTAGGCATTGATACCGAAGATACCATTACCCTAACGGTTCAGTGGGAAAACATCGAGAGTAGGAATTTAGGAATCTCCATTCATACGGCATCATGGATTGCCCCTAAATCTGACGTTCATTCCCAACAACGGTTTTTCTACATGGGTCATCAAGGAGAGTTACAAGTCGATCAAGCTCATCGAGGTTATACAACTGCAACAGTATCTGGGGGATATGCTAGTATTAACCCCCTATTTATGAAGTACGAACCCTCTGATGGCAAATTTGCTGGACAGGGAGCCTACGGTTATCAAAGTCTTGAAAGATTTGTGGATGCAGTAGGCAGTATTAATGAGGGAAAAGCGGAACCCAAAGATTTTGACAATATCCTAGCGACTGCTGCTCGAACTTTACAGACAACAGCTATTCTTGAAGCTGGTCGTCTCAGTTTAGATAGTGGTGGTTTACCCGTTGAAATTAAATATAGTTCCCAAGAGCTATTAACACCAGAAACTCTCAACCTCAACCTCAACCGCACCTAAATACAATTTTATCATAATGTCGGCAGAAAACCCGAGCCATAACGGTAACTGCTCACCGCAATAAAGATGCTCTATTGACAACGGAGAAGCCAAATTGAACACTTGGATGTATATTGGTTCTTATGACTCCAACCGCCACCGAGAATTCCCAGTCCGTCATGAGCGTCGCCTCCGAACAGTTGGTGACCAATGTACTGCTGGTTGAGTGGCTCGTGAAGCTGCAACAACAACTATCCCTTCAACAACGAGTGATTGAACAGCAGCAAAGACAAATCTTTGGGCAGCAGCAAGAGATAGAACAATTTTTGGAGGAGCGTATTGAAGCTCAAAAACCGCTCCTCGAAAAATAGTTCAGTCCCTCCTTCCTCTGACCAACTCCAAAAGCCCAGCAACAAAAGTAAGCGCAAAAAGGGGAAAAAGCGCGGTCCCAAGTATAATCATCTTTGGAATTACCCGTAACGGATTTGGCACTCAGTCACGAAATAGTGACTATCGAGCATTAAAGCTGTCCCATGTGCGCTACTTCCTTAGAGGTAGTAGAAGAAGCTCCACAAAAAGTCCAGCAAGTAGCTGAAGTAGTCGAGCAACCAATAGAAATCAGAGAATATCGCCGCCCTCTATACAATTGTCCCAATTGTGGATGGTCTGGTTATAGCTCTATGCCTTGGGGAGTCAAAGAAGGATTCAGCTATGGGGGACGACTCTGTAGCATTGTGGGCTGGTTAGGGTATGGGGGCAACTTGACGTGGCGTAAACAGGAATATTTTGCCTTTATATGTCTTGGGGGTTCCTATTTCTCAGGGAAGTCTGGCAAAAATGCAACGCTGGTTCCAAGAGAGTTTGGAGCCTTCTTACCAACAATGGCGTTCCCTACGTCAGACAGCCAGGGGTCAGGTGTGTGGATGAAACGACCTACTGTATAGATGGCATTAAGTATTGGTTGTGGGTAGCTACCAGTGACCAGGTATGTGCTAAGATGTTAGCACCCACACGCAGTAGTGCTGAACTAGAGAAATTACTGGGAGCTGAGTTTGAGGGAATACTCACGCTTTGATTGTTTTAGTGCCTACTCTCCACAAGGAGCTCAGGCCAAGCAGAAGTGTTTAGCCCATCTCGAGAGAGACTTAAAAGCCCTCTTAACCAGTCGCTTTGAAGGCAATCGACAGTTTGCGAGCAAAGTGCAATTAGTGTTGTGGCAAGCTCGCAGTTGCTATCAGGATTATCAAGAAGGAAAACTTAGTTGCCAAACTCTCAATGACCAACGAGAAAGTGTAGAAGCTTCTCTTAAAAAAGTCTTAGAAGAGACACTCTTGGATACCCTCCCTCAGATACTTTGAGATTGATTCAACGACTACAGCGTCATTGGAATGAGTGGTTCACTTTTTTGTCTCATCCAGAGGTCAAACCTGATAACAATGATGCTGAGCGAGCAATGGCCCAATTGTGATACATCGCAAAGTCAGTGGTGGGGCTTGAAGCGATTGGGGGGCACAGTTAGTCGCCCAAATGTTTAGTTTTTTGGTTTCGATGCGGTTGCAAGGAAATAATGCGTTCGCGAAGCGGTTCTTTTGGAACATCGCTGCTTTATGTGAATTATTGTCTTTGGCTGGTCGAAGTCCCCCAGGCTTGGAGTTTTCCTGACAATTAGAGTAAACCATAGTTTTATTTTCATGGGTCGAATGGTAAAGCTATTCCAGTCCTCAGGTTCTTCGAAAGCGGATATTGTCCGCTAACAATGACTCATATCTCACTGTTTGTTCATTTGCCAACCCACTTTCAGATTTGCGATCGCACTTTGAGATTCGTGATCGCACTTTGAGATTCGCGATCGCATTTTGAGATTCGCGATCCCAGTCTTGGGAAACCCCAATATCTCCTTCAACCCTTATGTCGTAGCTTTTTGACATTGTGATTCCGAATGGCTCACCAAGGGTGAGCGAACGGTGAGTCATAAGAGCCAATATAGCAATTCCTTAATAGGTCGTGGTAATTTCTGAAATTCGATCCTTGCTCTACCTGGGTTTTAGCCGATCACTTATTACATCCTATTTAGGATTGCTATATACACCCAAGTGTTCAATTTGGCTTCTCCGTTGTCAATAGAGCATCTTTATTGCGGTGAGCAGTTACCCATAACGATAGTTTGGCGTCGTCTGGGAATGACAAGTGGCAAAGTATGGTATCATATTAATACAGCCGATAAACCAAGCTTTAAAAGTTGAAAAAAATCAATTCAACTCTTACTATTTACAGTCGCTGAGAGGCATAATGAGACTCTAAATGGACGTGGAGGAAGCGTAAATCTACCCCTAAAACGTACTTGCACTGCAAGTGAAGCCCGCCTTGAGTCATTCGTTCAACGCACAGTTGTTTGATTGATGGATAGGAATCGGTGCGCTGTCTTTTAAGAGCAGCGTCAGGAGGATGTCAATTCACCAGATTCAACAACAATGAAAAAGTCACTAGAATTGCCAAACCAACAAAAAATTTATTTCCTCAACGAGGAGGAAGCACTTTTTCTTTATGATGATATTTTTGTCAGACAAAGTTATTTGCAGCATGGGATAACTTTAAAACCAGGTTATACAGTATTTGACATTGGTGCCAACATAGGTTTGTTTGCACTTTTTGCTCATCAATATTGTCAAGGCAATATCAATCTATTTTGTTTTGAACCAATTAAACAAATTTATAAAATTATGCAAAAAAATATGCAGTTAACTAATGTTATTAGCTATAATTGTGGATTGTGGAACGAAGATAGTAAAGCAACGTTTGATTACTTCCCTCATTACTCATTATTATCAGGAGCAGATGCCAAGTTTAGCCCGGCAGAGAAAAACAACTTTACCAACTTAATTATTAACAACTTAAATAATAAAAATGCAAAAAAAACTAATAATATCATAACACAAATCATTAAAATATGTCCGTTTCCATGGAAAGCAAGATTAGTGGAATTTATTTTAGAAAAGTTTTTCTTGAAAACCAAACAAGCTAGTGTAACTTTAACGAGTATATCTGAAATAATCAAAAAACATGAGTTATGTCAGATAGATTTAGTTAAATTAGATACTGAAAAAGCTGAACTTAAAATTCTTGAGGGAATCAATTCCGCAGACTGGCAAAAAATCCAGCAGTTGGTTATAGAAGTTCATGACATCCAAGACCGCTTAAATATCATCAAAAATATGTTAGAAAAAGAAGGCTTTGAATGCTATGTAGAAGCAGGTTCACCACCAAAATTTTTAGCTTACTCAATTTTAGGAGTCACTAATCCAGTTTTCACCAATCATTATTCACAATAATTACTTTATACTATCTATGCAAAAAGAATAAAATAACGATTGTAAATGATGGTGCTAAACATATTTTTGAAAATAAATTGTATAATTTTATGAAAAACATGAATTTAAAATACTTGATAAAAATATGTTTTTTAATTCACTGTATAACCCCATACGGTGGCTATTACGAATAATCGGAGGTTGGGTATAACTTCGTTATACCCAACAAAAAACCATTAAAAATGGCGTTAATTAATGGTAATTTTTTTATATAAAATTCAAACAAAATAAGTTTTATGATAGTATTAACCCTGACTATTGAATTTTACTAACGCCCACAAATTGATTTAAAAAATATAAATAAACCTACAAAAGTTAAGTAATCAGTAATTTTAATTAAAAATATAGGAGTTTTAAATTAGCTGGGGTACACATTTTTTTGTGTTAGGGAACAGGGCCTTCAGAGCAGGGAACAGGGAACATGTAAGATCGAAAAAATATTGTGTGTTTCATTAGGATAAAAAGCGCTATATATAACTTTTGTCACAGTTGGTATTAGGGGAATTATCGGTGATGATAAAAATATCTGAACATACTCTTGTTGAGCAATACAACAAATATGCAAGTTATGAAAGCAAAAGATGGCAAGATTTAGCAGCACAAAACGTCAATAGTTGGGCGGATGTCTGGGAACAATCAGTAGCTCATTTGTCTCACCGCCCAATAGTTCATGAGGTAGGTTTTATATCCCCTTGGAGCTATCAAGAACTTGATCGCGCAGCCGATAAAATAGCAGAATGGGCGATTTCCTCAAATCAAAAATACATCGGGGTTCACCAAAACAACAGTGCTGTTTTCCTAGCTACTGTCTTGGGATTAGCTAAAGCAGGAATTGTCGCAGTTTTATTTAATGCCAGAGAATCAGATAAAAAATTATCAACTTTAGCCCATAATTCAGGAGTCAAGATTACCATAGGTCAGCCCATCCCATCAGTAGAAACCTATGACCCAAACTGGATTCTTGAACGTTCCTGGTCGGGTCGCACTTCAGCAAAACACCGTCGTCAAGTTACGCTTGATGACCCAGTTGTGATTATCTTTACTAGCGGAACTAGCGGTCGCAGTAAACCCGCACTCTTTAGTCATCGCCGGATGATTGGTGCGGGAATTGCTTGGTCGTTGCGAACAGGGATGTCTTATGACAGTAAGTGTTACATCACTTTGCCTCTCTATCATGGAAATGGGCTAGCTGTGGCTTTTTCTAGTTGTTTAGAAGCGGGAGCTTGTGCTGTAGTCCGCGATAAATTTTCTGTGGGAGCATTTCTGACGGATGTGCGTACCTACAATTGTGATTCAGTTGTTTATATTGGCGAACTGTGGCGTTATCTGAGCAACAGTCCCCAACAACCCGAGGATGCCAAAAATCCCCTGGGCGTTATTTTTGGTAATGGTTTAACATCTCCCCTCTGGGAGCAGGTGATCGAAAGATTTGGGATTGAAAAAGTAGTAGAACATTACGGTGCGACAGAAATGCCAGCATCAGCACTGACAAATTGGACGGGAAGACCGGGTTATTGTGGTTTTATTCCCCCAGACCATCCTGATGCCAACAATGTAGCGTTAGTTAACGAGCAAGGAAAAGTTGTTGCACCGGGAGAAGTTGGAGAGGCTGTGTTGCGGGTTCCGGGTAATTTCTATCGAGGTTATCTTGACCCAAAACTAGATGAGGATAAACTCTGGAGAAATTTATTTGAACCAGGTGACTTGTGGTGGCGTTCTGGAGATTTACTATGTCGAGATGCTGACGGCTTTTTTATGTTTGTTGACCGTATGGGTGACAGCTTTCGTTGGAAAGGAGAAAATGTTTCTTGTGTGGAAGTAGAGGAAGCAATTTTATCGACGGGTAAAGTCCGAGAAGCGGTTGTTTATGGAGTTCCAATTCCTGGTGCATCGGGTAAAGTAGGGATGGCATCTATTTTACCTATTGAGTCTTTGGATGAAGGTGAAACTCTTGATGATTTCTTGACTCACTTGCAAGAACTTTTATCTCCCTATGCTATCCCACACATTATTCGATTAGTTGATCGGCATCACGAAACAACTTCCACTATGAAGATTATCAAAGCTCATCTACAGACTGAGGGGTTTAAGCAAATTGAAAAATATCCACATTTTGCGTTACGTCAGGGTCGGTATGTTCGCCTGAAAAGGGATTGCATTTCGGTACTATAGTCAGGAAAATTAACTCTAGGTTTTAGGTAAATAATATCAATGGTAGTGGTAAATATGTAGTGAATTAACCAAGGTATGTTAAGGTTTGTCAAGGGTTTCAACTATGGTAGCTACTTCCACGTATTGAAAGCCTCATCAGCTCGAAAAAGAGTAAGCATTCAGCTATCAACCGTTGGCCATTCGCGTAGCGTGGCTAAAGACTATGAATTCCTGGCCGAAAGGCCAGGGAACTGAGATTTAGCAAATGCTTACCTATTTCATTCAAAAGCTGAAGGCTGACGGCTGATAGCTGTTAGCGTAGCGTGCGCGTAGCGGATATGCTTAGGTTTTTTTAGTCTGTTTTTTCTATACCCTTGGCGAAGATGCTATCTTTCTCTGTGAGAGCCAACCTAAACCCAAAATACTAAGTCCTATAACCGTACCAGCTTCAGGTACACTTGCTGGTGATTCATTTTCTACCCGCCTAACAATCGCTGTGTCTACGAACTCTCCATCTACCTCGAATCCAGTAAATAAGTCTCCGAAAATACTCGGACCACTATAAGGATTAAATCTAAAATCTTCTGTAGCCCAACTTAATTGCTCGCTCTCTCCTACCGCACCTTCAAACAGTGACAATACAGGCTGTCTCGTAGAATCCGCCTTGGTATAGGTTCTATTGTTGAAAAAAAACTCAATCTCATCTACTGGATACGTTAACTCGACCACGGTAATATCAGGCTCACGATAATCAAATTCTCTCCGAGTTTCATTGGCGTCATCATAGCTGAACTTACCAGAAAATTCTTCTGTTGAAAACTCATAGGTAATGGTAATAGCTTGGGCAGGATTAGTGTCAATCACTGCTAGGCTTAAAGCCGCACCAGTAGTGATTAGTGCTAAGTTTTGGCAGATACTTTGTAGCTTTAACATTGATTTATCCCTGAAAATTACTTGTTGATATTACTTATTTTTAATTTTTTAAATTAAGTCTATACCAAGGGTCAGTAGAATTTATAAACACTACATAAAGTTTACATAAAGTTTACATAAAAATGTGAATAACGGTTGATACTATAGCAATAGGGAATAGGAAATAGGGAACAGGGAATAGAAAAGGGTTGATAAACGTTAAATTTATTAACACAGTTAACAGAATTGATGTCCAAGTAGTTAGTTAAAAACTTGTTAATAAATCCCAAACACATTCTGGTCAACTAATCCGTCAGCCTATGCGCTACGCCCACGCGTGCGCGAACAGCCATTTGCGTAGCGTGGGCAATGTGCAATGCGCAATGGCCAAAGGAGAGCATTTAATAGTTCGAGATTAATGGGAATTGAAAGTCTGGGTAAAAGCTGATACGCGACACGGTGATACGCGACACGCTGGTATTTCAAGTAACAGTAAGGAGAAACTAATTAATACTAAACTATAGCGTTGCTCACAGTTATCAAGTACATTAAATTTTATTATCCCTACTCCCTACTCCCTACTCCCTACTCCCTACTCCCTACTCTCTTTGCTATATGACTGAATTTGCGTCTTTCAAAACTCAAGTAGCTGCTTCAGCTCAACGTTTGTTTGAGCTCATTGATGGTTTTAAGCAATCCAAGGTACTGGTGGTTGGTGATTTAACTCTTGATGAGTTTCTCACAGGTGAAGTGGAACGAATTTCACGAGAGGCACCAGTATTAATAATACGTCATGAAACCACTCGTCAAACTCCTGGTGGTGGGGCAAATGCTGTTTATAATCTGGCTAAGCTGGGAGCAAAGGTTAAGGTAGCTGGGTTTTTGAGTAAAGATCCTCAAGGGCAAGTGCTGCGGACGATGTTTGAAGAGGTGGGGATTGATACTAGTGCGATCGTGATTGATCCAGACCGACCAACTGTGACCAAAAGCCGGATTGCTGGTCATGCCCGTCAGTCGGTGACTCAGCAGATTGTGCGAATAGACCGCAAGTCAGATGAATTGCCCGACCGGGATAAGCAGTTAGAGTTGGCAGCACAAATACAACAGCATTTAGATCAGGTGGATGCTGTAGTTTGTTCTGATTACGGAGATGGTGTGTTTACACCACCAGTGATTGAAGCCGTTTTGTCTCACGACCGCACCATTGTAGATACTCAGAAGGATCTGGCCCGTTATCATGGCGCTATAGTTTTTACTCCCAATCTGCCAGAAGCGGAGCGAGCAGTGGGCTATGGGATTAAGAGTTTTGAGGATTTGTTGAGAGCTGGTAGAGATTTGTTGGCACTGACTCAAGGGGAAGAAATTCTGATTACTCGTGGTGAACAGGGGATGAGTTTGTTTGGTCGTGATGGTAAGGTTGAGCATATCCCAGCCTTTAATCGCACCGATGTATTTGATGTAACTGGTGCTGGGGATACCGTAGTAGCAGCCCTGACCTTGAGCTTGTGTCTGGGGGCTTCCTACTGGGAAGCAGCGGTTTTGGGGAATTTGGCCGCTAGCATTGTGGTGCGTCAGTTTGGGACAGCCACCACTAGTCAGGATGAGATGAAAGAGGCTTTACGGGGATTGTTGGAGCTTGAAGCATAAACTATAGCAATTCTCTGTTCGATGCTTTCATCAATAGGTAAAGATTTATTACGAAAAAAATAATTTCTGCGTAAAGTCAACAGATTATCTTGAGGAATAAATAGGGAGCATCTCACTGCTGTGTGAGCGTGATTATACTGCCCACATATAGCAGAAGTCAGAAGTCAGAAGTCAGAAGTCAGAAGTCAGAAGTTCAGAAGTCAGAAGTCAGAAGTCATTTGAGAATAACATGTTTTCTCGCAATCTCGCCTTTATCATCGGTATCAATAACTACAGAAACGGCATTTCTCCCCTCAACACTGCCGTAAACGATGCCAAAAAACTAGTAGAAATTCTCCGCGAGAAGCATGATTACGAAGTCTGGGAATGCCTAGACGAAGTGGCAACTCTGTCTAAGTTTAACAAATTTTTATCTCATACCTTACCCGAACAAGTTACTGAAAATGACCGCTTATTATTTTACTTTGCTGGTCATGGAGTCGCTCTCAATGGGGATGATGGCCCGGCGGGTTACTTAATTCCTCAAGATGCTTTACTGGGGGATACTAATAGTTATCTGCCCATGACCAAGTTACACGATGCTTTAAGTCAATTACCTTGTCGTCATTTCTTGGGTATCCTCGACTGCTGTTTTGCTGGTGCTTTCCGTTGGTCGAGTACTAGGGATCTACTCACATCACCAGAAGTAATTCACAAAGAACGATACGACCGTTTTATTAGTGACCCAGCCTGGCAAATTATTACCTCCTCAGCTTCTGACCAAAAAGCTTTCGATAACTTTTATTTAGATAGCGAACGCAGTCAAGTCGGCCATCATTCCCCTTTTGCTAGTGCATTATTAGAAGCCCTCGAAGGGGCAGCAGATATCTATCCTCCTGCTACCAATGGTAAACCGGCTGGAGATGGGGTAATTACAGCCACAGAATTATATTTATATTTACGGGATCGAGTCGAAATACCCACAGAAAAATGCCGGATACGACAAACGCCTGGTATTTGGTGTTTAAATAAGCACGATAAGGGAGAATATATCTTTCTTTCTCCGGGACATGAACTTAATTTACCCCCCGCACCACCATTAGATGAGTCACAAAATCCCTATCGCGGTTTAAAGTCCTTTGACGAGAAACACAGTTCACTGTTTTTCGGTAGAACATTACTAATAGAAAAGTTAGAAGATTTTGTGAAAAGTCATCCCCTGACAGTGGTGTTGGGTGCTTCCGGTTCGGGTAAATCTAGCTTGGTAAAGGCAGGATTAATTCCCAAACTACGGCAAGATAATACCGAGAAATGGTGTATTTTGCCGCCCATCCGTCCTGGTGAGACTCCCTTGCAAGGGTTAAATAATGTGCTGACTGAAGCTAAGTTACCCTTGGTAGAGCCACAAAACCCACAGCAGAATCTGGCAATGAGCATTGATGTTTGGGCGAAAAATAACCCCAACTCTAAGTTATTACTGTTTATTGACCAAAGCGAAGAAATTATTACACTCTGTCAAAACTTAGATGAGCGTCAGGAGTTTTTCCAACAGATACTCACAGCCATAAATGCCCATGGGGATAAATTACGGGTAGTACTATCCCTACGTTCTGATTTTGAACCCCAAATCACAGATGTGGGCTTAAAGTTGGCACCGGAAGTACTAAATCAATTGGGAACTACGGTACTGATAAATCTTTGGCAAAGTGGACGATTTATTGTGCCAGGGATGACACGAGGGGAACTAAGGGAAGCGATAGAAAAACCGGCTCAAGCACGGGTAATGTATTTTCAACCCCACGATTTAGTTGAACAATTAATTGATGAAGTGGCGGATATGCCGGGAGCATTACCCCTGCTGTCTTTTGCCTTGAGTGAATTCTTCATCAAGTATTTAAGGCGGCAACGGGAGGCACAATACAGGGGTATTACTATTGACCGGGCGTTGACTCAAGCCGATTATCTTGAATTGGGGGGAGTAATGCGATCACTAACTCAAAGGGCTGATGAAGAATATAAGGCGCTAGTTAATAAAAACCCCGCTTATGACCAAGTTATCCGTCATGTGATGTTACGGATGGTGGCACTAGGTGGAGGAGAATTAGCCCGTAGGCGCGTATCGTTATCAGAATTGAAATATCCGCCTCAGAAAGATGGTTTAGTGAAGGAAGTAATTGGGCGCTTTACTAACGTACGGTTATTGGTTAATGGAGTTGATGCTGATCGCAATCCCTATGTGGAACCAGCCCATGATGCTTTGGTGCGGGGTTGGCAAAGGTTGCTGGAGTGGAAACAAAAAGACGAGGAAAATTTACTTCTACAACGGCGGTTGACTCCTGCGGCGGTGGAGTGGAAAAATCTTAAAAGCAAAAAACAATCATCCGGTTTTGAAGCCAAGGCTGAAGCTGCGATTAATTGGTTGAATGGGAGACTTGACCTTGCTGAAAACTTTTTTAACAAAATAAACACACTCAAAAATACTCAGTTGGCTCGATTGTGGCAACGGACACCGGAGCAACAAAAAGATTCGAGAGATAAAACCGTACAATTTCTTTGGAATGCCAATCCTTATCTTGATGTATTGAATAAAGAACTCAATTCTGATGATAACTGGCTGAACCAAGTAGAAGCTGAGTTTGTGCAGCGTAGCGTCAGGCAAAAAAGCTTCAATACTCGTCGGAATTGGGGTGTTGCGATCGCAGTTATGCTGGGGTTAGGTACAGGTTTAGTGTTATCGACTTATTTTGGCTTACAATCTCGTAAACAGGCAATTAACTCAGAATTACGAGTAAAAGCTGCCAATATCAAGTATTCTCTATCAGTAGAATCTACTCCAAAAGGATTGCTCCAAGCTATTGAATCAACCGCTAAAATTCAAGATTACCAAAAATCCTTACAAGCAAAGGTAATCAATTTAGAACCAAAGGTAATCAATGAAGTTAATTCTATCTTATTGACAGCTTTAGATAAGGTTCGAGAAAGGAATCGCGTACAAGGTTATACAAATGTTGGCCAGCTGGTCTATGATATTGTCTTTAGCAGAGATGGCAAACAGATTCTCAGTGGCAGTGACTACGGAACAGTGCGGTTATGGGACACAGAATCCGGTCAACTAATCCATACCTTGGAAGGTCATACTGGTAGTGTCACTGAGATCGCTTTTAGTCCAGATGGCAAGCAGATTCTCAGTGGCAGTCAGGACAACACAGTGCGGTTATGGAACACAGAATCCGGTCAACTAATCCATACATTAGAAGGTCATACAGACTGGGTCGATGATATCGCTTTTAGTCCAGATGGCAAACAGATTCTCAGTGGCAGTAGGGACGGAACAGTGCGGTTGTGGGACACCAAATCCGGTCAACTAATCCATACATTAGAAGGTCATATAGGTGGAGTCTATAATATCGCTTTTAGTCCAGATGGCAAACAGATTCTCAGTGGCAGTTCCGACAACACAGTGCGGTTGTGGGACACAGAAACCGGTCAACTAATCCATACATTAGAAGGTCATACAGACTGGGTCGATGATATCGCTTTTAGTCCAGATGGCAAACGAATTCTCAGTGGCAGTAGGGACAACACAGTGCGTTTGTGGAACACAAAAACCGGTCAACTAATCCATACATTAGAAGGTCATACAGATAGTGTCGATGATATCGCTTTTAGTCCAGATGGCAAACAAATTCTCAGTGGCAGTTCCGACAACACAGTGCGGTTATGGGACACAAAAACCGGTCAACCTCTCCATACCTTGGAAGGTCATACTAATTTTGTCTCTGATATCGCTTTTAGTCCAGATGGCAAACAAATTCTCAGTAACATGGGCAGCACAATGCGGTTGTGGGACACAGAAACCGGTCAACTAATCCATACATTAGAAGGTCATACTGGTAGTGTCAATGTGAGCGCTTTTAGTCAAGATGGCAAACAGATTTTCAGTGGCAGTGAGGACGGAACAGTGCGGTTATGGGACACAAAAACCGGTCAACTAATCCATAAATTACAAGGTCATACTAGTTTTGTCGATCATATCGCTTTTAGTCCAGATGGCAAACGAATTCTCAGTGGCAGTAGGGACGGAACAGTGCGGTTGTGGGACACAGAAACAGGTCTTCCTCTCCATACATTAGAAGGTGATACAAGTGGGGTCAATGCGATCACTTTTAGTCCAGATGGCAAACAGATTATCAGTGGCAGTTTCGACAACACCTTGCGGTTGTGGGACACAGAAACCGGTACACTAATCCATACATTTGTTGGTCATAAAGCTGATGTCACTGATATCGCTTTTAGTCCAGATGGTAAACAGATTCTCAGTGGCAGTTCCGACAACACAGTGCGTTTGTGGGACACAGAAACCGGTCAACTAATCCATAAATTAGAAGGTCATACAAATACTGTCAATGCGATCGCTTTTAGTCCAGATGGCAAACAGATTCTCAGTGGCAGTTGGGACAACACCTTGCGGTTGTGGGACACAGAAACAGGTCTTACTCTCCATACATTAGAAGGTTATACTAAGGATGCCACTGGTATCGCTTTTAGTCCAGATGGCAAACAAATTCTCAGTGACAATGACGACAACACCTTGCGGTTGTGGGACGCAGAAACCGGTCAACTAATCCATAAATTAGAAGGTCATACTAAGGATGCCACTGATATC
The DNA here is from genome assembly GCF_010672005.1 of Moorena sp. SIO4A5. NCBI lineage: Bacteria > Bacillati > Cyanobacteriota > Cyanophyceae > Coleofasciculales > Coleofasciculaceae > Moorena > Moorena sp. SIO4A5. The sequence goes on from NZ_JAAHHZ010000028.1 coordinate 83,280, forward strand.
GCTTTTAGTCCAGATGGCAAACAAATTCTCAGTGGCAGTTCCGGCAACACCTTGCGGTTGTGGAACACAAAAACCGGTCAACTAATCCATACATTAGAAGGTCATACTAATTTTGTCACTGATATCGCCTTTAGTCCAGATGGCACACAGATTCTCAGTGGCAGTTGGGACAGAACAGTGCGTTTGTGGGACACAGAATCCGGTCAACCTCTCCATATATTAGAAGGTCATACTAATAATGTCACTGATATCGCCTTCAGCCCAGATGGCAAACAGATTCTCAGTGGGAGTTGGGACAAAACAGTGCGGTTGTGGCGGGGTGGAAATTGGAAAGATTGGTTAAAAGAGGGATGTGATCAGCTGCAATTTCATCCTGACCTCGTTGCACCTAAAAATAATAAAGCAGGAGAAGCTTGTCTTAAGCATGCCAGTTGGGAAGATAAAACCAAAGCAGAATTTCTGGTGAGACAAGGTAGGGCTATTTTACAAAAAGAGCCAAATCTCAAGAGTGCTGTTAAAAAATTCAAAGAAGCGCAAAAACTCTATCCTGATATTGACCTCAATCCATATACAGAGGAAATAGACAAAGATCCCAAAACAGTAGTGCAACAGTTAGCCCCAGACTCGAAATAATCACATGCCTGTCCACAGAAGAATGAAGTAGATACTCAAGCCATGGCCTTTAGGCCACGCTACGCGAACGCCTCATCGGGTGTCTACCAACTAAATAGATTACCATTAGAGCCGAAATCTTGGATAGATTATCGGCTACTTTGCGCTGCATCAAGACAGGAAATCAGCCTCAAATAAATCTGAAAAGCGCGTAGCGCTATACCTCTGGCGACTCTCTCAATAATTTGTTACAAAACTTTTAAAAATATGCTATAATATTTAAATTTTTATGCTATAATCAAAGTGTGGACAATCAAATCCACGGGAAGAGCCAGCCTAAGAGTTTTCCTAGGCCACAGGCTGGCTCTGGGTACCCCTTAAAGTAAAGGAGATAACTTAATATTAGACTTCTTGCAGAAGTCGGGAACAGGGAACAGGGAATAGGGAACAGTGGACAAGAATTGTTCGCGTAGCGTGGCCTACGGCCAGGGAAACACTATCAGAAAAATACTTTTACAAGAGGTCTAATAAACACTTTGGCAAAGGGAGCAGGGAGCAGGGTAAAGAGGCAGTATTCAGAAAATTTTATTAGTTAAATTGCCTTATAACCCTTATTCAGCAAGCTTTCTGAGTTTTTTTAACTGGAAATTTAGAGGTTGTCTGAGAAGTCTCATTTGCTACATCCAAGCCCCCTAAATCCCCCGAGCGAGCAATCCCTCGCTCGGGGGACTTTTAGAAGCAAATTGACTCTTCCCCCAAAGTTGGGGGGCTAGGGGGGCAAAATTCAGTATCAAAAAACTTTTCAGATATCCTCTTAGCATAGTAGGTACTGAAGAACCATATATTCAGATGCATTCGCGAAGCGTGACCATTCGCGTAGCGTGGCCCAAAGGCCAAGGTCAATCGCATTTAGGCTTAGTTTTTCCTTTCATCACTTAATCTTTTAGTTAACTTTACTTACTCTTCAAAATTAAATCAAACAATGTTTGATTAACTATTGATAGTAGTTTTTTATATCAAAACTGATGAAATTAACTCACATTAGTGCTTCTTTAGTATTCCTGGGAGCGATCGCCTTTGGCGCGGCTTCGCCGATCGCAGTTACTCCAGCTTATGGAGCCTCGGTATCCTTCACTCCGACTGGGTCACAATTAGACCAAGATGCCATCAATGACCTTGAAGTCAATGTTGGTGACACCATTGATTTCTCTTTCATTTTAGATACTAGCGGTCTCACCGCTAATTTACAGTCATTGGACCTTCTTTTTCAACAAGATCCTACTGAGCTTATTACTCTAGACGTATTTAGGACAGATGCAGATCGAGCTGCTTTTTCAGACTTTAGCGGGAGCCCAGTAGAAAACCCACCCTTTGGAATACCTACAGTACTTTTTCAACGTAGTGATTCAGTTGGAGTTTCTCCAAACTCTACTCTAGAAATAGTTGGGGCAACTTACGAAGTACTTCCTGGGTTTAAGAATGATGGATTGCCTGACTTAGCAGTTACTGTTACTTCTGCAATTGATGCCAATGGTATAGAGGTAAGCAGTCTTTTTAAACCAGCTAACCAAAGTCTTGATGTTCAGCCTGCCCCTGTTCCTGAAACCACATCACTGTTAGGTTTCTTAGGATTAGCTGCTGTGACTACTCTCACATCAAATCAAAGATTATGATGTGGGCTTCTCAAACTCACGAATGAGACTTGCTGCTCCTCGGCGGATGCCTCCGCTACGCGAACGATATCCTGTACCGATTTACCACAGCCATTAAGCGGCAGTCCAACCGCCAATAGTCCACGATTCAAAATGTTGATACCACTGTTCCAGTCGCGGTCAATTTTAACTTTACAACTGGAACAACAATGAATGCGAACGCTTAAAGTTTTTTCGACCCTAGAACCACAACTAAAACACTCGATACTTGTGGCACGTGGGTTAACTTCCTGAACTAACAAACCGCGTTTAACCGCCACTGCTTGCAATATTTCCAAGAATGCTCCCCAGGCCGCATCATGTATTGATTTTGCTAAATTAGTTCTAGCGAGTCCTTTGATGTTTAAATTTTCGTGAGCAATTAGGTCGTATTTACTACATAGCCAATGAGCAACCTGATAATGAAATTCCTTCCGGCAACGGGTTAAGTGAAGGTGCAACAAAGCTACTTTATGCTTTGATTTTTTCCAATTCTTAGAACCCTTGACGCGGCGCGACATTACTTTTTGAGCCTGAGCAAGTTTATCCTGAGCTTTCCTGTAAAACTGCGGAATAGGTACTGCCTCTCCGTCAGATGTGGTCAAAAATTTCTCTAGGCCAACGTCAATACCAACGGCAGACTTAACTGAATCTATGGATAGTAGTTCAGGTACAGTGTCGTCTTTCATTGAAAGACAGCAGTACCAACCATCAGCCTTCTTGACAATGGTGCATTGCTTAAGGACAAAACCCACGCCCTTCGGGCAAGCTTCGCTAACAGGCAATGGTCGATGCATTACAACAGGCATTGACCCGATTCGACTTAACTTTAAAACACCATCAACCAAGTGTGCCCCAGCCTTAGAATTATTGACCCTAGGGAATACAAACGATCTAAGTTCTCCAGCTTTTTTAAAGCGAGGTCTACCCCCACGTTTACCACTTGCGTCAGGTCTTCTCCATCTTTCCCAGGCTTTGTTTAACCTTTGCAGATTAACTTGTTGAGTCTCTGCATAAATTTTTTTATATTCAGGAAACAGTCGTTTTGTCTCCTTAAGGGCTGTTTGTTGAGTGTAGTAATTTACCTCTTCTGGAATCTCACCGATCGGCTCACTTACCAGACTACACCTATCAATCGGGGAACGAGTCCGATTGAGCCAATCAAGCCTTTGTCAAACATGCATAGTTCCAGTGGCGTCGAAGCAATTCGAGCCACCGTTCCATGGTGACAATTTGTTCAGGACTTGGCTTGATTCGGTAGCAGTAAGTGATTATCATACTAGTATTGTAGCATTTATCCTATAGTTATGAAAGGTAATTATACAAAAGAAAACAGGTCTGTTTATCGTCTTACTATTACAAGGTGTACAGTAAGACGATAAACAGACGTCAAGTTAGATCACAACAAATTTTGATGTGGCCTACGGCCTCCGCTGCGCGAACAGGCGCGCAGCAAATCTGCTCTGAAACTTGTGTTAAGTGGGAATGCAACCTGATAGAGTTGAACGGAGAAAGTGACCACCTCCATCTGCTCGTGGATCTCAATCCTAAAGTAGCTCCGGTTAAGTTAATAGCAAATATCAAAACTGTAACCAGTAGATTGATTCGTTACTGATTTTCTGAATACAAAAGGGCAGTTTTATGGCGATAAAAGGGAACAGGGAATCGGGAATCGGGAATCGGGAATCGGGAATCGGGAATCGGGAAAAAATGCTTTGTATCTCATTAATATGAAAACCAATGGTGATTGATCAAAACACCAAAAAATTTGCCCATCTCCCCATCTCCCTATTTCCCCATCTCCCCATCTCCCCATCTCCCCATCTCCCCACACTTCCCTACTCCCTACTCCCTACTCCCTACTCCCTAAAATTAATTGGATGATGCTACGGATTTAGTAGCAGCGTGAGCTTCTACCATCCGGGAAATATCAGGATTATAGAGTCGCAAATAATTCCAATAATTACCAAACACTGTTTTCACGTAACCTTTGGTTTCTCGAAAGGGGATTTTTTCAATAAAGGCGTCGGGGTCACTAAAACCGTATCTATTCACCCATTTGGATACATTACCGGGACCGGCATTGTAACTGGCAACGGCTAATAGGGAGTTATTACTATTTTGTTGGTGGGTAAAGCTTAGATACCATGTCCCCAATTTAATGTTGTCATCAGGGTTTTTAAGATTGTATTCTTTCAACTGGATTTTTTGGGCAACCCAACTACCTGTTGCTGGCATCACTTGCATTAAACCCATGGCACCAGCAACGGAACGGATTTCTGGTTCAAATCTAGACTCTTGGCGAATTAGGGCAGTTACGAGTAAGGGATTAAGCTCCCGTTGACCAGACCAGTTAACAATTGAATTTAGGAAAGGGAAGGGAAATAGAGCATGCCAGTATTTTGGGTCGTCACGCAGTGCTGCCCATTCGGCTTGTTCTTGGGGAGTCTCTCGTCGTTTTAGGCTCCAGACTTGGTTAATGCCTTTGAGATTATCCCCAATCCCTAGCCGCAATAAACCATCACTAAATTGCTCTGAGACACTGAGTTCCTTACGGTCTCCTAATTCCACTTGCCACAGAGCCCAAGCATCCTGATCTTGACCAAGCTTGTACAGTTCTTTGAGAGTAGCAGAACCGTCGGTTAGTAAAGGTCTAGCTTGGGGTCTGACCACTTTTGGCATTAAGTAGCGCACGGAGGTGAAGTCCCCTACATTCCAGCCTAAATAGTTGGCCGACCGCCATGCATAGTAGGATTCTGGATAACGAGCTAGTACATGCTCAAAGGCAGCTTTAGCATCATTAGGACGCCCCAACTTACTTGCCCATCGACCTACCCAGAAGCCAGCTTGGGCAGCGATGTCACTATCGGGATTGTTGGTGGTAATCGGTTGCGCCCATTGCCATGCTTGTTGTAGCTGGCCTTTTGCTGCTTTTTTTTGAGCCATTTGCCAACGATAATTAGCCGCAGCATCAGAACTAGCATATTGGGTCAATACCGACTTCCGAGCTTGGCCAGCAGACACTTTGCTGTTGAGCTTTTCTAGGATTTTGGCTTTGTCGAGCAAGGCTTGAGGAGCTTCATCGGGATAATTCTGGATGACTTGATCCAGATAAGCTAAGGCTTCTGGTGGCTTAGATATACTAGCAAGACGCCTTAAGGCTAATCCGGTTTCTTTGGCATTGGGATAGGCGCTGATTAACTGTTGATAAAAGATTTTGCCTTTGGTTGCTTTGGTATCTAAATGAAGCCCTCGACCTGCCCGGTAGAGATTGCGGGGAGTGCGGGGGGCTTTAGCGTAGGCTTTACCAGCTTTGCCATATTTCCAGGTTTCCCAGTAACCAGTGCCAATCATTTCCCAGTCTTCGGGGGTGAGTTGCTCAGGGTACTTGTCAACGATCCGGTCTCGGATCTCCTGCATTCCTAAGGCTTTAGGAGTGTGCTTGGCTAAGAGTAATAGTAATGGGAGTTGGTTGGGATTGGCTTTGAGGCGCTGTCGGACAATTTCTAGAGTACGGGGATGGCTGGGAAATTTTGCGATCGCATCGTCCCAGTGCTTAGGATTAGATTTGCCTAGATGATAAAGGGCTTCTGCTGCCACTGCTTGGTTGGGGTACTTTTTCAGGATAGTACCCCAGGCTGCTGTAGCCTTAGCGCTATCCCCCATGGCTTGGTAAGCTTGAGCACGTTTGAGGACAACGTGGGATGCTAAAACCGGATAATCTGACTCAAGTCCTTCGAGATGGTTTAGGGCTTGTTCTGGTTGATTTTGTTGAATTAAATCCGATGCCAACAGATAACGGGCGCGATACTGTTCCCGAGACTTCGGACCGGAGGCAAAGGCATCTAGGTTAGTTGCTCGTTGTTGAGGTGGCAGGGAAACCAGCCGTGCTACAGCGGATTTGCCTGTTGACTCCGTTAAGCCTTGGCTGGCAGTCTTGTTTTCCTCTTTTTCCTCTAGTTGATTTGCTACGGTGACACCTAAGAATACAACTCCCAGGCATACTGATACCAATAACACTATGGCTCCAGCCAATAACCGAAATTGCTGTTTACGCTCTTTTAACATAAATCCTCACCCAACAAAGTTCAGCAGTTGAAAGTCTCTTAGCATATGACCCTTCACCAGGGGAATCTGGTTTCCCTCTTGAGTTATGAACCATTATAAAAATTTCTTGGCTAAGAACCTGAAACCGTACTTAGTCAGAATTGGTCAGACTTGGTCAGATTTAACAGAGCACGAAGCCAGCAATAACTAGATAACTATGATAAGTATTATGGTAACTATATTGTTTCTCATCCTGATGAGGCACATTATTCCCACCCTTCCCGCGCCCCATCCCACATCTTTGAACAAGGATAACTTGAAATTGTGGTGATTTATGGTAAGATTGCCTATAATTTTGTTATTTAGCGAAGGGAACAGGGAGTAGGGAGTAGGGAATAGGGAGTGGCGTAGTGGAATGACCACTCTTAAAGAGTGCATTAGACAGAGGAGTCTTCATCAGTAGTTTCAAAAACAGCGGTTTTGGTGTTTGAGTTTGACTCGTGCATCTTCTGTGGTAAAACGCCAGGCGTTGCTGAATAATAGAATGGTTAAGCAAAAACTGGGATTGTATGAAACTTTAAATAATAAATAAGAAGCCTGATTGATAACTTCAACATCTCTTGAGATTTAGAGTAACACAGAGTTCGTCGATGTAGCCTAGCCAAGTAGTGTCTCAATCTCGTATTTTCACTCTCGATTCTAGTCATATAACTTTTTTTTGTTAAATGGTCAATGTCACTGATAAATATTTGATAAACAATATATTTATCAGTGACATACCAAAAGCTATGCCAGCCTTGTCTTGATGCAGTCGCTCATGGGGGAAACCACGGCAGTTGCTCATGGGGGGAACCCCCAAGACCGCACTGCCTCCCCAAGACCGCGCTGCATCGCTTTACGATTTTCCAAAGCTTTTTAAAAGTTTCAGCACTACGGTCACCAACTATAAAGTTTAAAATCCCGGGATACTTCTTGTCAGCTGCTGTCCTTTAAAGTTACCGTAGGAGAGGGTAGCCTTATTACAAAAGACTTAAAACTATTACTCATAACCTGCCGACGCTCATTGGCTACCCTCTCCAAGGTTTCGTCTCAAACCCAAATTTTGTTTTTTTTTTACAGCTGAATGCTTACAGCTAAAACCTTAAGCCAGTGCTTTGCAGCTAGACCAATGATTTGAAGCGAGCAGTTGTGGACTAGCTGCTGCATCTGGCTTACCAATTAGAGGAGTTGCACTCGGAGGGTTTGTTGTAGTCTGTAGCAACACCCCCGACTCAGGCAAACTCTTGTCAGGCTTACCTCAATCAATGTTAGGTATTGAACCATCAGACTAGACGAGGGCAAAATTCCCCTAACCGATCACCCCTGATTCACCAAGGGCTTCCATTGTTAATGATAAGTCAGTTTTAAAGGTTATGAAAACTACTTTATGCAAAAAACATTTTAAATTTATGCAAAATATACATTAAACAATTTTTTATGTAAAAAGCAATTTAATTTCATGTACCCCATACATAGTAACTCTATCTATTTAAGTTCTTGTTGTCCATGATGAAAAAATAACCAATTTTCGTAAAAGACAACTGGGTCATGACAACAATGACATCAGAGACGGCTAAAGTATCATCAGTAAATCAAAGGACTAATCAGACGGAAAAATCAGATAGCGACAATAAACCCGTCAAGCTAGGCTATATCAAGCTAATCCTCTGCGCTACAGGAATTGGCATTGCTGGCGGATTAGTAGCAACTAGCTACTATTTTGTCCTAGAACAGTGTTTGCATTTTGTTTGGCATTGGTTACCCGAATTTCTAGAACCCTATTTCCCGAGTTGGCTACCCTCTTGGAATTATGTGTGGATTGCCACTACCATTGGTGGGTTTTTCGTGGGCTTATCCCTCTACTTCTTGGGGTTACCCGGTGAAATGGCGTTGGTGATCGAAAAAGTCCACGATCCAGGTAGGATGGAGCCTCGTCAAACTCCTGGCATGATTGTGACCTCTCTAATTTCCATCACCGCTGGGGGGAGTGCAGGACCAGAAGCACCATTGGTACAGATTAATGGTAGCTTAGGTAGCTGGCTAGGAGTCAAGCTTAAACTGGCAATCAGCCATATCCGGATATTGACCTTCTGCGGGATGAGTGCTGCTCTTGGTGCCTTTTTTGGTGCGCCGATCGGGGGGGCATTGTTTGCCCTAGAAATTCCCCACCGCCGGAGTCTGGAATACTATGAAGCCATCGTACCAGCCATTGTCGCGTCAATTTTTAGCTTCTCTGTTTTCCGCTTTGGTACTGGGTTAGATGTGGGAGGAATTTACCGCTTTAACCTTTTTGATACGTTACCTGCTCTATCCTGGCTAAATTTAATTGAGGGTGCATTACTCGGGGTTGCTGGTGGATTAGCTGCTATCGTGTTTATCTATATCTTTCGCTTTACCAAGTCTTGGATTAAATCTATTGAACATCGCCATATTTTGCTAGCTACACTAGGCGGATTATCTATTGGGTTGATTGCTGTATTCTTTCCCCAAACCCTATTTTTTAGTGAGGAGCAAATTGAAACAGTGATTGAACAAGGTCCCACTTTGGGGGTAACCATGTTACTAGGGATTGCCTTGGCAAAAATGTTTGCGATCAGTTTTACCCTCCACGGTGGGTTTAGAGGCGGATTTATCTTTCCTCTATTTTTCATCGGTGCCAATCTGGGTTTAGCTATCTCCATCGCCTTACCCGGAATTCACCCCACCATTGCTATGCTTTGCCTGATGGCAGCGGTGAATGTGGCGGTCACCAAAACACCGGTCAGTAGCACGGTTATTCTTAGCGTTCTGTCTGATACATCGATTCTTCCAATTATTGCTATTGCTAGCTTTGCCAGTTTCTTGTTAACTACTAATATTTCTTTGCTGAAAACTCAGCGATCGCGTAGTCAGGAGGGTATCCCAGTAATGGCTTAAGAAGACTTAAGTCTAACTTAGTAAAGGATTGAGTCAGTCAACAAAATCAGTTTTTTTGTTGAGAAGTTAGGTGACAGCTCCTACACTGACCCGTTGGGTTCAGTGTAGACTTCCCAGGCAATCCGGCCATCGCTTAGGAGGCGCTGGGCCAATACTGCTCGGTTAAGGAAAGAGGGAAGTATTTGTTCGCGTGTTATTTACGCGAACAAGGGCTCAGATTAATTCTGAATTTTTACCTTCCTTGTGTCAAACTATCAGAAGAGGCTAAGAAAGAAGAACTCAGAAGAATTGATAATAAGGTAACTTAATTGAAGAGTTAGAACAAAACCATTGTTTATCTAAGCAACTTTAACCGTCTTGAAGGTTAATTGTTGTAATTTGGTTCCTTGTTTTCGATGGTATGGTTTAGCTGCATTGAATTTTGACCGAGACTTTTTGACAACTCGTGGATTAATTCTACCCTCTCTTGCAGGGATTTGATTATCTAAAATCTCTGCAATTAGCCAGCTCATAAATAAATTTATCTCTTCTGGTACTGCCTGCTGAAACAAGGGAACAGCACGACGCATTATTCTGAGGGTTCCAGTAAATCCTAATCTTAAAGGAGAAATTTCAGCTTTTTCGGCGGCTTTAAACATTAAGCATCTAATGCAATAATGTGCTAACAACCAACCATAAATTTCTTGGATAACTTCACGGGGATTATTCGAGCGAATCAACGTTTTTCGACCGTTGAGATGAGTCTTCATTTCGTCAAGAGTATTCTCGGCTTCCCAGCGCCAGTGGTACTCTTGAGCCAGTAACAGAGCCGGAAATAGATCCACATCAACCAAATCTGTAATCAGACGATATACTTGTTCAACTCCGTTTTCTTCTATCACATATTCAATCACCCGAACCGGTTTCCGGGTAGCTCCTTTCTTCTTGGATTTTCGGTCAGGAGCAATCCATGATAGATAAGAGCCATCCGGCAAAATTTTGACGACTTCAAACTTAACATTAGCAGGAACACGACCCAAAATGTGACATTTTTGCTTAAGGGCTTCCAACACCATCCTAAATGAATGTAATCCTCTATCCCACATGACAAGCATTCCCGGTCCAACTCCACGAAGGAGTTTTCTGGCTCTGACTCTTTCTCCGATTCGATAAGGACTAATCAAGGCATCCGTAATTAAATGAGTCCCTAGCTCAACTAACAACACCAATCTGGCTTTCGGAAAAGCTGCTTTCGTTCCCTTTCTCGTTCCTGGATAGCCAAAAACTCTGCTATTAGTTTCGGTGTCGGGCACATCAAAGACAGTGCCATCAATTGCCATCAATCTTAGTCCACCTAAGAAAGCTTCCTTAGTTTTAACTGTTGCCATCGGACGTGCTACTAACTCAAATAAACGAGTCATTACCGCTGGACCAACTCGTTGGCGGGCTTCGCTAATTGATGAAGAAGTTGGAGTTTTTAGACGGACTAGCTGACGAATCCAAGTCCCATTCAGTCCCGCCATCAGATTTTTGAAGACATCGACAATCGAGTCAGTTGCCCAGAAACTCATCCCTATTAACAGGGCAACTACTACATCCGTAGGGAGGCTACGCTTTCTTTGATGTTGACTCTGGCTCTGTTCAATCGCTTGTGCTATGGGATCGTGAGGTATAATTGTACCCAAGCTTGAGACTGATTGAGAAAAGGCCAAAAACTCGATATGTTATCGGATTAGATGCCAAGATCAATATTTGGTTATCAAAACTATTGCCAGACCTGGTCTTAGATCGACTGATTACTTGGTATTTAGGGTTAACTACAAACCTGATTACATTAGAAGGTAAAACTACTTTATAAAGTAAGTATAAAAATACTAATAAAAACAAATACATGAAGATTTGTCAAGAGTTATAGTTTTGGAATAAGAACCAATTAACAGATGTTATCTCAAGATAAACAAAGCAAAGCACGTGCTGATGATTTACTCGAGTGGCTTCGTAGCTACGCAAATGAGCGCATCAATTCTCGGCTAATCGATGAACGCCGTTGCATCCCACCATATATCGTGCTCGATCTAGGAAATCGTGGACTCTTGGGGATGCAGGTTCCACCGAACTACGGTGGTATTGGTCTGAGTAATCAAGATACTTTGCGTGTAATACAGCAATTAGGGGCTATCGATCCGACTTTGGCCTCATTTGTTGGCGTTCATAATGTCCTTGGGATTCGTCCCTTGATGAACTATGCTGGTGATCAACTCAGAGATGAACTTCTTCCCCTCATTGCTACAGGTCGAGAATTAGCTGCTTTTGCCCTCACAGAACCAGGAGCAGGGTCAAACCCTCAAGCTATTTCCGCAAAAGCCACACCCGATAGTCAAGGAGGTTGGCGATTGCAAGGTACAAAAATCTGGATTGGCTCCGCAGCATGGGCAAGCGTAATCAATGTTTTTGTCCAGACCTTTGATGCTGAAGGGCAATACCTAGGAGTTAGTGGTTTTGTAGTTCGTCAAGGAACCACTGGTCTACGGCAAGGTCCCGAAGCACTGACTATGGGGTTGCGTGGTATGGTTCAAAATGCTGTTTATCTAGATAACGTTTCTATAGATTCAGAGCATTTGTTAGGTGAAATGGGCGTAGGCATGAAAGCTGCCCAAGATGCGATGATGCACGGGCGATTATGAATTACAGCAGCTAGTCTTGGGGGAATGAAACGTTGCGCTCAATTAATGCTTCGTTATGCAAAACGCCGAAATATATCAACAGGTCAATTGCTAAAAAATCCAGTAACACTGGCTAAATTGACCGATATTACAGAAGGTATTATGGCTGTTGAAAGCTTAGTAACTCGAATTGCTAAGCTACTGGATGACGGATGTGCTATTCCTGTAGAGGCTTATGCTGCCTGCAAAATAGTTGGTCCAGAGTTCTTCTGGCAAGCGGCTGATAGCCTGGTTCAGATGCTAGGAGGTCGGGGTTATATCGAAACAAATATTGCACCTCAACTTCTGCGCGATTCTAGGATTCTTCGCATTTATGAAGGACCTACTGAAACCTTGAATATGTTTATTGGCTCTAAAATCAGCAATAAAAGCGAAGAATTATACCAATTTATTTGCCAGGGTCTGGAAGCACCTCAAATTGCTGATATCTTAAAAGTAGCGGTGGAACAAATTAACGCTCGCTACACTAGTTCTAAAATTCCTTTTTCCGAGAGGAGTGTCGCTAGTCGCTGGCTCTATGCTTGTACTGGCGAAGTAGTTACTCTAGCAATCCTACTAGCTGCAGTTGAAGGTGCTTTTAAACGTTCTGGTTCGGAGCGTCTATATCGTACTGTTACTTGGGCAAAACTTAATTTTGAACAGAAACTTGAAAGAGTTTTATCTGGGACACCGGCAGAACTGGTAATGTCTAGCTCTGACACTATTACTGAGCTAATATCCGATTATTCCAACGCAATTGGCGAAATTGAACAGACTCTCCCAGGAGAAGAACGCGAATTAGATGAGATGCTGTATTGCTCGTGCTAGTTACATTTCTGTTGCAATTATTCATTACAACCCTAATGCTGTCGGTTAGCTTTAAACTTACGATAGAGGATATCCTGCGTACATTTCGCAAATCAGATTTGATAGTACGTTCGTTGTTAATCAACTTCCTGATTGTACCGATCGCGGCTTTGCTACTCACACAGGGGCTTGCTTTACCAAAAACTACAGCAGTAACTCTCTTGCTTGCATCAGCAGCGCCAGGAGCACCCTTTGCACCAAAATTAGCTGTTATTGCTGGTGGCGATCTGGCTTCTGCTATTGGCCTGACATTTACTTTATCGATCTTAGCAGTGGGCATCACACCCTTGATGGTTCGCTTAAGTTACGCTGGGGTTGAAGATACACTCATCAACACTCTGCCCATTATTTGGAGCCTGGTATTCTTTCAGTTACTTCCTTTACTTACTGGTTTTGCTATTCGCCACAAGAGTGTGCGACTTGCCAAGCGCTTACTTTCTCCAGTCAAGATGCTCTCAGATATTCTGTTTGTAGCACTCCTGCTTCTGGTTCTGTGCCAAAATTTCGACATACTCTTTAGTATTGGATGGCTGTCCTTTACCGCTATGGTACTATTTACCGTCGTGACTTTGGTCAGTGGTTGGGGACTAGGTGGTTCTCAAACTCGCACGCGGAAATCAGTGACCTTGACGACTGCCTCGCGGAACTTAGGAATTGTACTACTGATTGCAGTAGAGAATTTTCAAAAAATGGGTATAGAGGGTGCTGTCATCGCTTTCGGTATTGTTGAGCTAGGAATTACACTGCTGGTAGCGGTCTACTTTCGCTGGTTTTATTCAACCTAAGTTCGGATTAACGGGAATATGGAAGAAATTTATATCAAAATTAACGGTTGTGAATATTATGTCCAAGATTCGCGTAATGGAAACGATAGCGTAATCCTGCTACATGGATGGCCGGATGACAGTTCTTTATGGAGATTTCAGATTCCGGCTCTGATACAATCTGGATACCGTGTTATCTGTCTTGATTGGCTTGGTCATGGGCAGAGTGAAAAAACTGAAGACTTAAATAAATATACCCTCGCCTCCCTATCTGCTGATGTGATCGGATTGATGGACGCACTGAATCTGGAAAAAGCCCATTGCATTGCTCACGATTACGGTGCAGTAGTAGGTTGGGAATTAGCCACAAGGTATCCAGAACGGCTCGTGTCATATGTTGCCTTATCAGTAGGGCATCCTCTGGCATTAGTAAAAAACTTTTCCCTAGAGTCAATCCTAAAAAGCTGGTATCTAATTTTCAACCCCTTACCTGTGGCAATCCCTATATATCGTGCAATGAATGGATTGATTTTTAGGTGGGTACTGCGTGGTCACCCCGACAAAGAAAATGTAGTTGAAAAATTTTTACTTGAAAAAAAACCTTTTTATATTCAAGTCTGGGAAAAAGCTAATCCGATACTTCCATTTATTTTATCTTCACTTCGCCAACAACAATCACAGCTAACTTTAATAAAAGTTCCAACTCTTGGTATTTGGAGTTCTGGAGACAACTTTATGGCTGAGGAACAGATGAGGAAATCGAGTGCTCTAGTGCAGTCGGAGTGGAAATATATAAAAATATCTAAATGCAATCATTGGCTTCAATTGGAAAAGCCACAAGAAATTAATAAGCATTTACTTGAGTGGCTTAACCAACAGGGGGAAAAGTGTTAAACTAAGCCAGACACTCGGTTTTGCTGAACCCGGAGGTTTTCCATCTCCCTGCTGTTCCTGCTGCTTGCCTTCATTAAGCTTACTCAAACTCACTTGCAGGGTAAAGGCATCTCATTAAAGGGCTGAAACAATTGAGGTTTTCTATACTCATAGTTTTGGTGCTAAATTAACATCAATAGCTTCGTCAAGCCTGTTATAGCGTTAACTCAACCTAAAATTGACTTGCTCAATTTGGCTGCTGAAAAGCAGTTACTGAGATACTTTCAAGTTTTTGGAGAGGTCTATTGTATAGAAAAACACTGTTTACCCTAACCAGCATAGTCCTAGTCACCAGTATCCTGGGCGCTTGCACCAAGGAACCTTCCCCGCCTGAAACTAAGTCTAATCTCAGGCTGACTCCGGAAGGTTTGGGAACACTCAACAAAACCAGCAACTTTGATGCTGATACCATCAAGAGTGCTTTGCCCAGTTATACCGTAAAAAAAGAAACCACCTCTGCTGAAGGCGAAACTTACGATATTTTCAAAGCATACTGGCAAGATAGCCCGGTAGTGGAAATCGATGCCGACATCTCCCAGCAAAAAATCGGCAGGATTGAAATACTAAGCGATCGCATCCCTGGTCCAAAGGATGTGAAAGTAGGAATAGCCTACTCAGCCACTCCTGGACAAGAGAAACTAGACTGCTTGCCAGGTGAGGAAGGGTCCACTGGTAAAGTGATTTGTAGGTTTGAGGAAAATGCCTCAATCCTATACGTCTATCAACCCCTTAACTGGGAAGGACCTTATCATAAGTTACCTCCCCAAGAGGTTCTCACCAAGGCTAAGCTAGATAGTCTACTTTGGGTATCACCTTAGTGCGCAAATAGCAAATATTAATTACTAATTAGCGCTCTAATTACCGCTCTTTCAGGGCTGGGGAATTGCTCAATGGTGTTTTTGCTGAAGATTCCAACAGCAAACCATACTCAATGCCTTCCACCACAGCTTCATAGGACGCTTCGAGAATATTGCTAGAAACCCCCACAGTTGTCCAGCGTTCTTCTCCATTGCTCGATTCCACTAGCACCCTTGTCTTAGCCGATGTGCCAGCAGCACCATCTAGAATCCGCACTTTGTAGTCAGTTAGATGAAAATCAGCAATCTCTGGGTAAAACTTCACTAAGGCTTTGCGCAAGGCTGCATCAAGGGCTGACACTGGTCCATTCCCTTCTGCTACTTCCAAAATATCCTGGTTGTTAACAGATACTTTAATGGTTGCCACAGAATTACTGTAGGGTTTACGGACCCCTTGTAGCATATCGCAATGTATCTGACAGCCTTTGAGTTCAAAGGGATGTTCTCGATATCCCAAAGCATCCCGCATCAACAAATCAAAACTGGCTTCCGCTGCTTCAAATTGATACCCTTCATTTTCTAGATCTTTGAGGCGTTCCAGGATTTCGCGACAGGCGGGGTCTTTTTTATCCAAATCATGACCGAAACTACGGGCTTTTGCTAAGACATTGCTCAATCCCGACTGGTCAGAAATTACAATCCGACGCTGATTACCAATCTGTTCTGGCTGAATATGTTCATAGGTCAGAGGATTCTTTGCCACCGCTGACACATGGATGCCACCTTTGTGAGCAAAGGCTGAACGACCCACAAAGGCAGCATGGTCATTGGGAGCAAGATTGACAATCTCGCTAATTAAACGACTAGCTTGGGTCAGTCTGGCCAGCTGATTATCCTCAATACAGGAATAACCAAGCTTCAACTGTAAGTTAGGAATCACAGAACAGAGATTAGCATTACCACAACGTTCACCATAACCATTAATCGTTCCCTGAACCATACAGGCTCCCTCAGATACCGCAGCT